>JAEYTU010000424.1 GCA_023433825.1 Planctomycetota bacterium | reverse complement strand
CAGCAGCTGCGCATCTCGCGGGAGGCGTTCCGCGAGGCGATCCCAACCGACGATGCGAAGCACGTCGGGCATCCGGCACCGCCCGGGGTCACACACACAGTCCCAGAACGCGTCCCAGTTGCGACCGTAGAACGCCGGGAACCCGAGGCACGACGCCAACTGCGCGTGCAGTGCGTCAGCGGTCGTCGCGGCGGAGACGTCCAGTTCGAGGATCCTTCGGTGCGGCTCGATCACGGCGCGATCACGACGCCCAGCACCATTCGCGCCGTGTGAAGTACGGCCCGAACGTCGGCTGTTCGTGCGTGAACACCATCGACCACTCCAGCGACTCCGGGAACACGTAGACGTCGTCCTGCAGGAAGGTCAGGTCGGGCAACGGCGACCCGATCACTCGGAAGCCGGGGCCGTTCGACCACGACTCCGGGATCGCGACGACCGACGGCGTCTGCTGACGCGAGTACTCGTCGAGCGCCTTCTGCCCGTCGAGCGCGCGCACGATCCCGAAGCTGAACGCGTGCCAGTGGTAGCCGCCATGCCGGAACGTGCCGGTGCGCAACCGGACGGCGTCACAGAACGACTCGCACCAACTCGCGAACCAGTGCGCGGCCTCGGCTCGAGGCAGTGCCTCGACTCGGAACCCGAGTTCCTCGAGCCGTGCAACCGCGTCCACAAGCGTCAGTCGACGAACCGGTGCTTCAACAGCGTCCAGAACGCGACGAACGCATCCTTCGCGCGGATCTTCTTCCCCTCTTCGACGCTGCGCTTGTAGTAGCGGATCGGCACTTCGACGATCCGGTGACCGCGGCGGCGCACCTTCGCGGTGACCTCGGGGCAGAACTCGAATCCCTCGCAGCGCAGCGGCAGCGACTTCAACAGGTCGGTGTCGAAGACCTTGTAGCAAGTCGGCTCGTCGGTGATCCGGCACAGGTAGAGCGCGTTCGTGAACCAGGTCAGCAGTTGCGACGCGACCCGGTGCTTGTCGAACGGGTAGTGGTTCTCCGGGTGCAGCGGGCGCGAGCCGTAGACGACCTTCGCGCGGCCTTCGACGATCGGCGCGACCAGCGCCGGATAGTCGTTCGGGTCGTACTCGAGGTCGGCGTCCTGCACGATGCAGATCCGGCCGCGCGCGTGCTCGATCGCCGTGCGGATCGCCGCACCCTTCCCGCGGTTCTTCGGCTGCATGACGACGCGCAGCTTCGGATCGGCCGCCGCGAGCCGCTGCAGAATGTCGCGCGTCCCGTCGGTCGAACCGTCGTCGACGACGACGATCTCCTTGTCGATCGGGACCGCGCGCACGCGATCCAGGATCTGTTCGATCGTCTCCTTCTCGTTGTACGCGGGAACGAGAACGGACAGCAGCGGACGCGCGGTTGCGGGTTCGGTCACGGGGAGGCTCATCTTCGATCGTTCCCGGGCGAGCACCGCCGCCTACGGAGGGCGCGGGAGTATAGCGACGCGATCGCAGACGTCCCGCGCGGCGGTGGATCCGTCGAGGCCCACGCGTAGCCTGCCGCCTCCGCACCACGAGACGATCCATGCACGAAGACTCCGGCTCCTTCGTCCCCCACGTGAAACCGAGCGAATCGCCGCCGGAACTGACCGTGCGAGCGCTGCTTCTCGGCTGCGTGCTCGGGATCGTCTTCGGAGTCGCGTCGACGTACCTCGCACTGCGCGTCGGATTGACGGTCTCCGCGTCGGTGCCGATCGCCGTGCTCGCGATCGCGATCCTCCGCCCGCGCCGCGGCCAGCGCGCGATCCTCGAACACAACGTCACACAAACCGTCGGCAGCGCCGGCGAGTCGGTCGCCGCAGCCGTCGTCTTCACGGTGCCCGCGCTCGTGTTGCTCGGCTATCCGATGGAAGTCGGCCTGACGACGTTGATCGCGCTGACCGGCGGACTGCTCGGCGTGCTGATGATGGTTCCGCTTCGGCGTTACCTGATCGTCAAGGAGCACAAGACGCTGCGATACCCGGAGGGTCGCGCCGCAGCAGAGATCCTGATCGCCGGCGAGAAGGGCGGGATGTCGGCGCGCAAGATCTTCGTCGGCATGGCGGCGGGTGCGGCGTTCAAGCTGATCTACACCCCGCTCGCCGCCGTGAAGGGCACCGCCGAGGCCGCGATCGGCTGGTTCAAGGGTGCGACGGTTGGCTGCGACTTCGAGCCTTCGCTGCTCGGCGTCGGCTACATCATCGGCTACCGCACGTCCGTCATCATGGTCGGCGGCAGCGTGCTCGCGGCGTTCGTGCTGATCCCGTTGATCGCGTTCTTCGGCTCCGCGGCGACCGACGTGTTGCCGCCGGCGACGGTCCCGATCCGGGACATGGACGCCTTTGGCATCTGGACGAACTACATCCGCCACATCGGCGCCGGCGCCGTCGCGACCGGCGGCATCTTCGCGCTGATCCGCGCGCTGCCGGCGATCGCGAGTTCGCTCGGCGCGTCGTCGCGGTCGTTGCTCGGCGGCGGTCGCGAAGGCGGCGCCGGCGCGACGCTGCGCACCGACCGCGACACGCCGACGTCGATCCTCGTGATCGGCTCGCTCGCGATCGTCGCGTTCGTCTGGGCCGTCCCGACGTTCGAGATGAACCTGACCGGCGCAATCCTGATCCTCGTGCTCGGGTTCCTGTTCTCGGTCGTCTCGTCGCGGATCACCGGTGAAGTCGGCTCGTCGTCGAACCCGCTGTCCGGGATGACGATCGCCGTCCTGATGGGAACGTGCGGAACGTTCCTGCTGATGGGCCGCGAAGGTTCCGAGTACGCGCGGCTCGCGATCGTCATCGGTGCCGTCATCTGCATCACGATCAGCAACGCCGGCACGTGCTCGCAGGACTTGAAGACCGGCTACATGGTCGGCGCGACGCCGGTCCGACAGCAGGGCGCGCTGCTGATCGGCGTCGTCAGCTCGGTCCTCGCCGTCGGGTGGACGGCCTACCTGCTGAACGAGGCCGAGACCGTCGAGAAGCGTCTCGAACAACCGTTCGCCGTCGCGCCGACGATCCTGGAGACACGCGGCACCGAGATGGCGGCGCGCGGCGATGCCGCACCCTACGTCTTCGTGCGCCTGTCGCAGACCGAGGTTCCGACCGGACAGCCGAAGGGCAACTACCTCGTCGACCCGGCGACGCAGCAGGCGGTGATCCTGCGCGAGGACGGAGTCGCGCGCGCCGAAGGCCTACCTGCGCCGCAAGCGCGGTTGATGGCCACCGTCGTCGACGGCCTTCTGAATCGCGACTTGCCATGGGCGCTGATCCTGATCGGCGCGGCGATCGCGCTGTTCATCGAGTTGATGGGCTTCGGGTCGCTGACGTTCGCCGTCGGCGTCTACCTGCCGCTCGCGTCGACGTTGCCAGTGTTCCTCGGCGGCCTCGTGCGACGCTTCGCCGACCGTCGTTACCGCCGCAAGCCCGACGACGAAACCGAGTCGCAAGGCACGCTGTTCTGCTCTGGAGTCATCGCCGGCGCATCGATCCTCGCCGTCGCGGTCGCCGGGCTCAGTCTGCTGCCCGGCGCCAAGGACTCCCCACCACTCGCACTCCTCGGCGCGATCCCGAGGGCCTTCGACTCGCTGTTCCCGCACGGCGGCGACCTGTGGACGTTCCTCGTCCTGTGCAGCCTCGGCTGGTGGATCTTCCGCGCGGCGCGCGACCCGCAGCCGCGCTGACGACCGCGAACGACGCGGCTCACTCCGCGCCGCCGTCGCACGACGGGACGAGCCCGCGAAGGTCCACCTCGGTGCGGATCGCCCGCGCGAGTCGCGCGAGGTACTCCGTGCGCGTCACCTCGACGGCGCCCATCGACGCGAGGTGCGGCGTGACGAACTGCACTTCGAACAGATCGATGCCGCGCGCACACAGACTCCGCACCGCCGCGACGAGGGCGACCTTCGACATGTCGGTCGCGCGATGGAACATGCTCTCGGCGGCGAACAGCGCGCCGCGTTGCACGCCATAGAGCCCGCCGACGAGCACGCCGTCGCGCCAGACCTCGAAGCTGTGCGCGGCGCCGAGGCGATGCAGCCGTTCGTAGGCGGCGATCATCTCCGGCAGGATCCACGTGCCGTCCGTGCGCTCGGCGGCGCACGCTTCGATGACATCGCGGAACGCGACGTCGAACGTCAGCTCGAACCCGCCACGCCGGATCGTCCGCTGCAGGCTGCGCGACACACGCAGGCGCTCGACCGGCAGAATCGCGCGCGGATCCGGACTCCACCACAAGAGCGGCATGTCCTCGCT
>JAEYTU010000399.1 GCA_023433825.1 Planctomycetota bacterium | reverse complement strand
CTCGTAGATCTTCGACAGCCCGTAGGCGTACGACTTCGTCAGGTGCTCGTACTCCATGCCGAAGCGCCAGTGCGGATAGCGCGTCGGGAAGCCGCCGTAGGCGGCGACCATGTTCAGCTCGTCGTGGTCGATCAGTTCGAAGACGACTTCGTAGAAGTCGAGCCCGACCGAAGCCGCGAGCTCCTTCGCCTCGTCGCGGATCTTCGCCAACTCTGGAGTCAGGTTCGCCATCCGCGTCTCCTACCGCCCCTTGCCGAGGAACTGCTTGATCGACGTCAGGATCCCGTCGCGATCGAGGATGTCGCTCGTCACGACGCGATCGTCGGCGCGGAACGCACCGTCGAGATCCTTCTTGAACTGACCCGAACCGTAGGCGCTCTTGACCTGTCCGTAGCAGAACTGATTCACGCGCGGCAGGATCGAGTTGCGGAGCAGCTCGACGCAACGCTCGGTGTCGCGCGACGACCAGTTGTCACCGTCCGAGAAGTGGAACGGGTAGACGTTCCATTCGCTCGGTGGGTACTTCTCCTCCATCACGCGCAGGCAGAGTTCGTAGGCCGACAAGATCTTCGTTCCGCCCGACTCGCGCAGGTGGAAGAACGTGTGTTGATCGACGACGTGTGCGGCGGCGTCGTGCACGATGTACTGCACGTCGATGTTGCGGTACTGGTGCCGCAGCCACGTGTCGATCCAGAACGCTTCGATCCGGACGATCTCCTTCTGCTCGCGGCCCATGCTGCCGGAGACGTCCATCATGTAGAGGATCGCGGCGCTGGCCTGCGGCGTCTCGCGGCGCGCGAGACTGCGGAAGCGCAGGTCGGCTTTGATCGGCACGACGATCGGATCCGCGGGGTCGTAGGTCCCCGACGCGATCTGCCGCTTCAACGCCTCGCGAAACGTCCGCTTGAAGTGCCGCAGACTCTGCGGCCCGACGCGCGAGATGCTCGTGAACCGACCCGTCTGCGTGCGGATCGCCTTCGACCCGCGCGGCTCGATGTTCGGCAGTTCGAGCTCCTCGCCGAGGATTCGCGCGAGATCGTCGAGCGGAACGTCGACCTCGAGGACGTGCTTGCCGGGGTCCTCCCCGGCTTGTCCCTGTCCCGGTTCGTCACCGTCGACCGGATCGCCGGCTTCGCCGTCGCCTTGCCCGACGCCGCCGCGCTGCTTGTTGTCGCCGAAGCGGAACCGCGGCAGTTGGATCTGCGGGAGTGGGATGCTGACCGTGCGCTTGCCCTGTCGTCCGATCATCTCGCCGGACGTCACGTACTTGCGCAGATCCTGCTTGATGCGGCCCTTGACGATGTCGCGGAACCGCGTGTGGTCCTGATCGATCTTGCGCACGAGGTGGTCGCTCCGGTCACTCGCCCTTCGTGTCGCCGCGCGCGAAGATCGACGCGACGTAGTTCAGCACGTCGTTCGCCGAGATCTCGTCGTAGCCGAAATCGCGGATCAGCCGGCTCTTGACGACCTCGATCTTCTCCTGCGTGTCCTTGTCGACGACGGTCGAGACGAGGCTCGTCAGCTTGATCGAGTCCTTCTGATCCTCGAACAGCTTCAGTTCGAGCGCGCGGTGCAGACGTTCGTTTGTCTTGTACGAGAACGTCCGCCCCTCGACGGCGAGCGCGCCGATGTAGTTCATGATCTCGCGGCGGAAGTCGTCCTTGCGCGACTCGGGGATGTTGATCTTCTCCTCGATCGACCGCATCAGCCGCTCGTCGGGCTGCTCTTCCTTGCCGGTGTACGGGTTCTTGACCTTCTCGTTCTGCGTGTACGCCTTGATGTTGTCGATGTAGTTGCCGCAGAGCCGCGCGATCGCCTCTTCGTCGGCCGAGATCGCACGCTGGACCTCGTTCTTGATGATCTCCTCGTACTCCTCGCGAACGGCCAGCAGCTGGTCCTTGTAGCGCTTCTTGACGTCGGGATCGGAGATCAGCGAGTGGTGGTCGAGACCTTCCTCCAACTCGTTCATGACCATGAACGGGTTGATGCACGGCAGGTCCTTGACGAGTGTGTTGCTGATCTTGTCCTGGATGTAGCGCGGGCTGATGCCCTCCATCCCCTCGCGCGGCGCTTCCTCGCGCAGCTCGCGGATGTTGTCGCGCGTGTAGCCGGGAAGCGTCTTGCCGTTGTAGAGCTTGAGCTTCTGCATCAGCGTCAGGTTCGCCTTCTTCGGCTCCTCGAGCCGCGTCAGGATCGCCCACATCGCCGCCGTCGACAGTGTGTGCGGCGCGATGTGCTTCCCGGGGACGCGCTTCCGGTTGAAGTCCTTCTCGTAGATCTTGATCTCGTCCTCGAGCCGCAGGTTGTACGGGATGTCGATCTTGATCGTCCGGTCGCGGAACGCCTCCATCAGCTCGTTGTTCTGCAGCTTCAGGTACTCGGGCTCGTTCGTGTGACCGATGATGACCTCGTCGATGTCGGTCTGCGCGAACTTCTTCGGCTTGATCTTGTGCTCCTGGCTCGCCGTCAACAGGTCGTAGAGGAACGCGACGTCGAGCTTCAGCACCTCGATGAACTCGATGATCCCGCGATTCGCGACGCAGAACTCGCCGTCGAAGTTGAACGCGCGCGGATCGCTGTCGCTGCCGAGCTCCGCGATCTTGCGGTAGTTGATGTCGCCGGTCAGTTCGGTCGAGTCCTGGTTCTTCTCGTCCTTCGGCTGGAACGTCCCGATGCCGACGCGGTCCTTCTCGCTGATCAGCATGCGGCGCACGACGACGTGGTCCATGACCTTCTCCCAGTCGCCGGCGTAGTGCTTCAGCAGCTTGTCGTAGTAGAAGCGCGAGACCGGACACAGATCGAGGTCGAGGCGCAGCTGATAGGACCCGCGGAACTTCTTGTTCAGCGCTTCGAGGATCTTCGCGCGCGACTCCTGCGGGATCAGCAGCAGCGGTTCCTCGTTCATCGGCGACGGGATCAGGTCGCCCTCGAACTTCCAGGCGAACGTGTACAGCGCGCCCTCGGGCTGACGGGAGTACGCCTCGAGTCCCTTCTTCAGCAGACGCACGATCGTCGACTTCGACGACCCGACCGGACCGTGCAGCAGCAGCACGCGACGCTCGGGGCCGAACCCATGCGCGGCTGCCTTGAAGACGCTCATCAGGTTCGACAGCGGCCGTTCGAGTCCGAACAGTCCGTCGCGTCCGCGCTCCAGCGGATCCTCGAAGAACGGGAAGTGCTGCAGCTTGACCTTGTCGCGCTCGATCTCCTTGACCCCGTGGCTCAGCACCATGTCGTAGACGCGCTGGTGCGACGTGCGCAGCACGAATGGATGCTCGGTGACGAGCTGCAAGTAGTCCTTGAAGGACCCCTCCCAGTGCTCGTCCTTGAACTTCCCGATGTCGATCGTCTGCTTGACCAGAGAGAGGATGTCCGTCGGTTCCGCCATCTTGGTATCCACCACTTCGGTTCGCTGCGCTCTCGACGGCACGGGGTTCCGTCCGCGCCGTCCTATCGGCGCGTCACGATACCGGACTCCAGTAGCCCGGGTACCTGTTCGGTGATTCGAGACGCGCGGACTCGGCACCGGTCTCGGGTAGGCTGCGCCGCTCCATGAATCGGATCTCGACGCTGCTCCTGAGTTCGTTCGTCGGTCTCGCGCTGACTTCCTGCGGTGGTGCGAGCGGCCCGATCGACGGTGACCGCGCGAAGGCGCACGCCGCGAAAATCATCGCCTTCGGGCCGCGCCCCGCCGGCTCGAAGAACCTGACGCTGGCGGCGACCTACATCAAGCAGCAGATCCAGCAGCTCGGTCTCGAACCGCAGGAGCAGTTGTTCGAGGTCACGAAGCCGTTCCGCGGCAAGGACACGACGACCAAGTTCCAGAACCTGTTCGTCGAGATCCCGGGCAAGGACCCGGTGAACGGGCCGCTGGTCGTCATCGGCGCCCACTACGACAGCAAGCTGACCGAGGGGCACGACAACCCCAAGCACAACTTCCACTTCGTCGGCGCGATGGACGCCGCCGGTGCGACGGGGCTGCTGATCGAGCTCGTGCGGCACTTGAAGGACCGCAAGAGCGACGTCACGTATCTGGTCGTCTGGTTCGACGGCGAGGAGTCGATGACGTTCGACTGGAGCGACGACCTCGCGCTGTTCGGCAGCCAGCACTTCGTGCAGGCGATGAAGGAGGACAAGCGACGGTTCCCGAACGGCATGCTGAAGCGGATGCACGCGATGGTGCTGCTCGACTTGATCGGCGACGTCGAGACGAAGATCGATCGCGACACGGCATCGAGCACGGATCTGGTCCAGATCGTCAAGGCCGCCGCCGAGAAGATCGGCGAGTCGGACCGCGTCCATCGCTACGACGGCTCGTTCAAGGACGATCACCTGCCGTTCATCCGGGCCGGAGTTCCGGCGGTCAATCTGATCGACTTCACCGCGCGTGTGCCGCCGGAGCTCGGCGGCACGCCGCTCGCGCAGCGACCGCCGGAGTGGGAGAAGTACTTCCCGTGGTGGCACACGCCGGAGGACAAGCTCGAACGGCTGTCGGGTGCGAGCTTGGCCTTCGTCGGCAACCTGCTGTGGGCTGCGTTGCCGGACATCGAGGCGTTCGCGGTGCGACTGCACGCCGAGCGGAACCGGTGATCCCGCGGCTCGCGTGGCGGACGACCTTGCTCGCCGCGGCCCTCTGCGCGACGGCCGCGACCTGCGGTGGTGATGCGATGGCCGACGGAGGCGCGTTTCGGACGAACGGTGCGGACGGGATCGGCGCGCGCGCGTTCCGTCATGTCGAGACGCTGGTCGGGTTCGGGTCGCGCGAGACCGGCTCGGAAGGGTGGCGCAAGGCGATCGAGCACATGACGACGACGCTGCGCGGGTTCGGACTCGAACCGGTCGTCGATCGGTGGCACGTCGACGCCGAGAACCTGACGTTCGCGAACGTGATCGTCACGCTGCCGGGGCGATTGCCGGATCGGATCGTGATCGGCTGTCACCACGACACGAAGCAGACGCACGGGCACGACGCGCCGGAGCACAACTTTCCGTTCGTCGGTGCGAACGACTCGGGGAGCGGCGTCGGTCTGTTGCTCGAACTGGCGGGTCTGCTCGCCGAGCAGAAGGACCGCGAGGTCACCTACGAGCTGGTGTTCTTCGACGGCGAGGAGAGCCGCACGTGGGAGTGGAACCACGCGCAGCGCGCGCTGTTCGGATCGCGCCGGTACGTGCGCCAGCAGGTGGCGCCGCCACGGCAGGGGCCGCGACCGGCACCGATCCGCGCGTTCGTGCTGCTCGACATGGTCGGCGCGACCGATCTGCAGATCGACGACGACGACAACTCGGACCCGGTGTTGAAGCATCTCGTCGGCGCGGCAGCGAAAGCGCTCGGTCACGAGCGGTACTTCTTCGCGAAGCGGCTGGCGGTCGCCGACGACCACATCCCGTTCGTCGACGCCGGGATTCCGGCGATCGACCTGATCGACCTCGCGAACAATCCGCAGTGGCACACGCCGGACGACACGTTGGAACACATGTCGCCGCGAAGCATGCAGATTGTCGGCGAGGTCGTCTGGGCCGTGCTGCCGGCGATCGAACGGCGGTTCGTACCGGCGTTGCGGAACGCTCGCTGAGACGGTCGCCGATGCCGTTCACGACTCGCGACGCACGTCGGATTCACTACTCGGTCGTCGGCGACGGCCCGACGGTCGTGCTCGTTCCAGGTCTCGGTTCGGGGATGAAGCTGTTCGGGACGTTGCCGCGTCGATTCGCACGCGACGGATTCCGCTGTGTCGCGTTCGATCCGGTCGGTGTCGAGCCGAGCAGCCCGCACGAAGGACGCTTCGAGTTCGACGCGGCGGCCGACGACCTGCTGGCCGTCGCGGCCGCGGTCGACGACGGACAGGTCCATCTCGTCGGAACGTCGTTGGGCGGGAAGGTGGCGCTGGCGGCGAACGCCCGCGATCCCGGTCGCATCCGCTCGCTGACGTTGCTGGCCTCGTCGGCCGTCGTCACGCCGCGGGCGCGTCGGATCTACCGGTTCTTCGAGATCGTCGCGGCGCATCTGAGCGCCGAGCAGTTCGCCGAAGTCACGGCGCCGTTCCTGTTCGGGCGCACGTTCCATCGCGAACGTCCGTCCGTCGTCGACGACATCGTTCGTGCGCTGCGCCCGACGGCCGAACGTCGCGCGTGGATGGTCGCGCAGTCACGGGCGCTGCAGGACTACGACGGTTCGCCGGCGGCCGATCGCGTTCGGTGTCCGACGCTGTGTGTCGCGGGCGACGAGGACACGTTGACGTCGGTCGACGAGGTCGAAGCGACGGCGGCGCGAATCGCGGGGGCGACGTTCGTCCGCATCCCGGACGCCGGTCACACGCTGCTGCTCGAGTCGGCGAGCGTCTACGACGCTGTGTTGGCGCACCTGCGTGCGCCACCGGTCACTCAGGCGCACTTGCGCGCGCCGCAGTGACCGGCGGCGCGGGTCAGTCGGACGTCGTCAGCTCCGTGCGCTCGCCGCTGCGGATCTCGACGGTGCCGCGGGCCCCATCCGGGAGCTGGAACCGGTAACGACCGGCAGGCAGGCCTTCGATCGCCTGGTCGTCCTCGAGTCCAAGGACGCGATGGAAGACGACGTCGGGCATCGGACCGTCGAGCCAGTCGAACCGCACGACGATCGGCCCACCGGCGACGGCGACGAGCGGCGTCAGTCGTTCGCGCAGCGTCACCGACGGCGCTGCGCTGCCGACGGCCGGCATCGGCAGCGGGAGGAGTGCCGTTGCGCCGTCGCCGGAAACCCAGCCGATCGCCCCGTCGGGTCCGACGCCGATCAGCGTGTAGTCGTCGGAAGAGGGAGCGGTGAACTGCACGGCGCGCAGCCCGTCGTACTCACCGACGAACCACAGCTCTCCGTCCTCGGTGCGCAGGTAGATCCGCGTGCCGGGCTTCGCGAACGGTCCGCCGTCGGCGTGCGCCGAGACATAGCGCGGAACGCCGCTGCCGCTCGGGAGGACGCGCGCCAACCGGTGTCCGAGACGCGCGCTCCAGTCGCCGTTGACGTCGCCCTTCGTCAGCGCCGCCGCGTCGAGAGTCGCGGCCAACGCGCCACGGACGACGTCACCGACACGACGGACGGAGGAGTCCTGCGTGACGTCCTGCGTCGCGCGCGGACCCCCACTCGGCATCTGCACCCAGACCGGACCGGCCACGTCGGCGATGCGAACCTCGCCCCGTGCATCGCTCGAGACGCGATGGCGGCGGAACGCGAATCCCTCCGGCAGTCCGTCGAGCGCCTCGCAGAGAACGAGATCTGCATTCGCCGGCAGACCTTGGAACACGACATCGCGAACGCTCGGCAGTTGCCAACGGACCAAGTCACGCTCACCGAGCACGATCGCAGCGACCTGCGGCAGGCCTTTGCGTTCGATCTCGGCGACGGCGCCGAGCCAGACGTGTGGATCGAGCCGACCCGGCAGCCCGGCGAGCAGGAAGCGGCCAGACTCGTCGGTCACGACGGCCAAGTGACGCAGTGGCTCGATCGTCCGCGTCAGACCGTCGAGGACGACCGGAACGATCGTCGCACCGGCGACGGCGTTCCCGTCGTGCGTCAGCAACTGTCCGCGGCGTTCGATCGCGGCGACCAGCACGACCGGCGGCAATCGCAACTCGTTGTCGACTGCTTGGGCGCGAGCGAGGGCCAGGGGCTCCGGACCGTAGTCGGCGAGCAGCCGTCCGCTCGGGGCCGTGACGTGGACGATGACCGGCATCGCCGCGTCGGCGTCGAGCCCCATGCAGACGAATTGTCCGTCCTGGTCGGTGACGACGACCTGGCGCCCATTGCCGGTCCAGACGTGCACGTTCGCCGCGGCGATCCCGGTGCCGGTCGTCGCGTCGACCGCGCGACCGACCCACGTCGGCGCGCGCTGTTGGACTCCCGGGCCTCCCGAAATCGTCGCACCCGACGCCTCGTTCGACGGCCGAAGACGCTCGGCGAAGCGAGTCGCCGAGGGCTCCAACCAGACTTGGCTCCGGGCATCGAAGTGCGCAACCGTGCCCGCAGCGACCGTCGTCTCCGACAGTTGGCCGCGCAGGATCCGCAGCGACCCGTCGAGTACTTCGACGCGGACGCGCGTCAGCGGCGTGTTCGCAAACGTTCGGTCGAGGCGTTCGACCTCGAACACGTCGACGCGGAACGATCCCGGCGAACACAGCAGCGAGGACTCGTCGCCGACGCGGACCGTGACCGGGTGGTCGGCCATCAGATCGAGTGCGCCCCTCGCGATCGCGAGTGCCTCCGGCAGGCCGTCGCGAAGTGGGCCGACCGGGACGTTTCCCGCCTCGACGCTTCCCGAGCCACCGTTCGCCGGATTCCCGCGACTCGCGGAGGCCGGCAGCACGGTCAGGGATCCACCCTCGAAGCCGATCGTGGCCGCAGGCGTGGTCGGAACCGAAGTCGCTCCGAGCGCCGCGCCGTTTCGGTCGTCGTACGGCACCGACAACAGCACCGAACCACCGGCGTCGACGGTCCACGTTCCACCGGCGGCGAAGTCGGCGCGTTCGATCGTCATCCCGGCGACGATCCGGCGCTTCACGCCGTTCGCATCGTCGAGTCGCACGACGCCGGAAACCTCGACGACTTGGACGCGAGCCGGTTCGGTCTGCCGCGGCCAGAGCACGGCCGTCGTGAAGGCGACGAACAGGACCGCTGCAATCCACCAGACCTTGCGGCCGCCGTGCAGCCCGGCCGCGAGTCGTTCGCCGAAGCGCTCGCGGAACGACGGTGCACCGCTCCATTCGCGGCGCACCCGAGCGAGCACCTGTGGCGTGAAGTCGGCGAGGACCTCCTCGGTCACCTCTTGCTGCGCGACGATCCGAACCTCGGCCATGACGCGCGACGTGAATCCAGCCGGCGGCTCGGGCGGCGGAACGAGTCGCGGCAGCGCCTGGCGAAGTCGAACGACTTCCAACTCGGCGCGCGACAACGCGCGGTCGCAGTCACTGCAGGCGTGGACGTGTTCGTCGACTTCTTCGCGGAGTGCCGGCTCGAGATCGTTGTCGGCATAGTCGCGCAGCCAATCGCGAACGACGGCGCAGCGCTCGCTCGTCGGTGGGAACAGCTGAAGGTCCCGCGCGCTGGCGCGCTGCCACGGCACGTCGGCCTCGGCGTCCTCGAGCGACGCGTCGAGCGCGGCGTCGAACGTCGTCGTGTCCCGATCGTCCGCATCCAGATCCGCATCCAGTTCCGCGTCGAACTCCGCGTCCAGAGGGGTCACGCCGTCGTGCCCGCCGCTGTCCGCATGCGCGTCTGCGTCGACGCCGGCGTCACGTTCGTCGTCACGCGCGTCGATCGGATCCGTCTGGAGATCGTCGTCTCGGACGTCGTCCGCGCGCCTCGCATCGTCGCGATCCGCATCCGCATCCGGACGGTCGTCGTTCGAGTTGCCGGTCCGCATGTCAGCCTCCCACCACCCGGTCGAGCCGGCTCTGCAAGACTTCCTTCGCGCGCGCGACGCGGACCTTCACATTGCTGACCGAGATCCCGAGCGCGTCCGCGATCTGCTGATTCGTCATCTGCTGCTCGTACTTGAGCAGCAACGGCAGGCGATGCCGGTCACTCAACTGCTCCAGCGCGTGGCGGACGGCCTGCCCGGTCCATTGCCCCTGTTCGGTGTCCCGCTCGTCGGTCAGCAGGTGGACGAGGCTGCCGCCGTCGGGGTCGCGGGCGATCGGCAACTGTGCCGTGCGCCGGCGGCGCAGCAGGTCGCGACAGGTGTTGCCAGCGATCCGGAGCAGCCATGATT
>JAEYTU010000120.1 GCA_023433825.1 Planctomycetota bacterium | reverse complement strand
CCGACCTGCTCTGGGAATGGGTCGTCGAGAACAACTCGTCCGGCACGACGCAGGCCTACGCCGCCGACGTCTACTCGGGGCTGACCGGCGCGAACCTCGACATGCTGAACGCGACGTCGACGCGGCTCGGCGTCGGATGCATGGCGACCGGCGCTGCGTCCGCGATGAGCTACAGCCCGCGCTGCTACACGTCGCGTTCGTTGAACAGCCTGTACTTCCGCGGCACGGCGCTGAACGGCCCGATCGGCGCGCCGAGCGTGATCCTGCTCGGCGGCACGAACCCGAA
This sequence comes from Planctomycetota bacterium, assembly GCA_023433825.1. Taxonomy (GTDB): domain Bacteria; phylum Planctomycetota; class UBA1135; order UBA1135; family UBA2386; genus JAEYTU01. The sequence goes on along the minus strand of JAEYTU010000120.1, from coordinate 4,834 downwards.
CCTGACGTTCCCCGGGCTCTGCACGACGCTGTTCGTCGACCCGCTCGTCACGTTCCCGAGCGTCGCGTCGGCGACCGGCAGCTTCACGATGCCGGACGTCCTCGTGCCGTACGACCCGAACTGGGTCGGCGCGCGCTTGTTCTCGCAGGCCGTCAGCACCGACCCCGGCCAACTCGGCTTGCCGCTCGCTCTCAGCAACGGCATCGAGAACGTGATCCCCGCGATGCAGCCGCCCGGTGTCGAGCAGGTGATCCGCTTGTTCGACACGTCGTCGGCGACGGCAACCGTGGGACTCGTCAACTACTACGCGTACGGCCTGATCGTCCGCTTCACGCACTGAGAGGCTGTGGAGAATCGAGAGTACAGCCTCTCAGAATCGTGCTGGTGCGGTCGGCCAACGCTACGGACGCGACATGACGCGTCCGCAGCCGACCGCCGGAGTTCGCTCCGCGAACTCTGACTCTGAAATCGCATCCACGGCATTCGCGGTAGCATGCCGGGCCCTTTGCCGGGCGAAGCCCGAGGCCGACTGCCGATGTCGTTCGCAACGATCCCCGAGCTCCTTGCCGATCTAGCTGCTGGTCGCCCGATCGTCCTCGTCGACGATCCCGATCGTGAGAACGAGGGCGACCTGTGCTTCGCGGCGCAGTTCGTGACGCCGCAACTCGTCAACATGATGGCGAAGGACGCGCGCGGCCTGATCTGCCTCGCGCTCGACGGCGCGATCTGCGACCAACTCGCGCTGACCCCGCAGGCGTCGGACAACGGACTGCGCGCGGGGACCGCGTTCATGGTGTCGATCGAGGCCCGCGAAGGGATCACGACCGGGATCTCGGCGGCCGAACGCGCGCAGACGATCCGCACGGCGGTCCAGGCCGACGCGACGCCGAAGGATCTCGTTCGTCCGGGCCACATCACGCCGCTGCGGGCCCGCGACGGCGGCGTCCTCGTGCGCGCCGGACACACCGAGGCCGTCGTCGATCTCTGCCGGCTCGCCGGGCTGCGTCCGGCGGGAGTGATCTGCGAGATCATGAACGACGACGGAACGATGGCGCGCGTCCCCGAGCTGCAGCGCTACGCCGCACACCACGGCCTGAAGATGGGTGCGATCGCCGACCTCGTCGAATACCGGCGTCGCCGCGAACGGATGATCGACCGCGTCGCGATCGCGCGGATGCCGACCGCCTACGGGTACTTCGACAGCTACACCTACGAGAGCAAGGTCGACGGGCGAACCCACGTCGCGCTCTGCGTCGGGATCGAGCGGCCGAAGGAGGAACTCGGGCGCTTCCCACCGATCGACGAACCGGTCCTGGTCCGCGTCCATTCGCAGTGTCTGACCGGCGACACGTTCGGCTCGCTGCGGTGTGACTGCGGCGAGCAGCTCCACGCCGCGATGCTGGCGATCCAGTCGGCCGGCAAGGGCGTCCTGCTCTACATCAGCCAGGAGGGCCGTGGCATCGGGCTCGCGCACAAGATGCGCGCCTACGCGCTGCAGGACACTGGCGTCGACACCGTCGAGGCGAACCGGCAGCTCGGGTTCAAACCGGACGAACGGGAGTTCGGGACCGGCGCCCAGATCCTGCACGACCTCGGCGTCCGCAAGCTGCGCGTCCTGACGAACAACCCGCGCAAATTGATCGGGCTCCAGGGCTACGGGTTGGAGGTCGTCGAGCAGGTCCCGCTGCGGATCACGCCGAATCCGCACAACGAGAAGTACTTGCAGACGAAGCGCGACAAGCTCGGGCACCTGCTGCCGAAGTCCGGCGGCTCGTGACGCGGCAAGAGGAACCTGCGGGAAGAAAGCAGGTCGAAGACCCCTCCAAGGGGCTCGTGTTCGCATTGAAGCAGCCAGACCGGACCGACGACGCCGCCCTGATCGAAGCCGTCCTCCGTGGCGAGGAGGACGCATTCGCCGCGCTCGTCACCCGGTACCAGGATCGGATCCACCGGCTGCTCGCGCGGCTCTGCCGCGACGCGGGCGAGACCGAGGACCTCGCGCAGGAGGTCTTCGTCAAGGTCTACCGGAAGCTGCACACGTTCCAGCACGACGCGTCGTTCTACACGTGGGTCTATCGGATCGCGGTCAACACGGCGACCGACCACCTGACGCGCGCGCGCCGCCGTCGACTGCACCTCGTCGAGGACCCTGGCACGCTCGACGACGGCGAACGCGCGTCCGACGACGCCGGCTCGGCGCAACCGGTGCTCGACGCCGAACTGCGCGACGTGACCCGCGCGCTGCTCGATCGGCTGCCGGAGAAGTACCGGACGATCCTCGTGCTGCGCGAATACGAAGACCTTTCCTACACCGAGATCGCGCAGGTGCTGCAGTGCAGCATCGGCACGGTCGAATCGCGGTTGTTCCGCGCGCGGCAACGCTTCAAGGACGCCTTGGAACGTCGCCATCCGGAGCTCGTCCCCGGGCTCCGTGGAGGTTCGAGATGACCAGCACGACACCCCTTTCCGCCGCCGACCGCGCCCTCGCTGCGCGCTTCGTCGACGGCGCCCTCGACACGGCCGACGCGATCGCGTTCCGCCGCCGGATCGCCGCCGAACCGCCGCTCGCTGCGGCCGTCGACGAACTGCTCGGCATGCGGCGCATGTTCGCGGCCGACGCCGCACGCACGGCGGCGACGACGGCGCGCGGCACGTTCGTCGAGTCGGTCCTGCGTCAGACGCGGCGGCTGCCGAACGTCGACGACGAAGACGTCGTCCGCCTCGCGCGGCGGTTGCTCGTCGCGGCGGCGCTGCTGCTCGCGCTCGGCGTGCTCGCGGCGTCCGGTTGGCTGCGGCCGACCCCGCCCGGCCGGCTCGAGGCCAGCCCGGGTCTGGTCGAGGAGCTGCGCCTGCGAATCCAGGAACGTGAGTCGCCGCCGCGATCCGGTGCCGAACGGACTCCCGATTCGCCGTCGCCTGATCAGCCGACGCCCGGGCAGCCGTCCGGCGTTCGCGCGCCACGTTGAGCCCCACCCGATGAATCGCGTCGTCGGATGGGTGCTCGCCGCGGCCGTGCTGTGCTTCGCCGCCGGCTTCGCCTGCGGTCGCGCGTGGCCGAGTCTGAAGTCGCTCGTCGTGGGCGCGCCGGCGCCGCAAGACCCCGACGCCGAACTGCTCGCGCGCTACGTCGACGCTTACGGGCTCGACGCGAAGCAGGTGCGTTACCTGTCGGCGATCCTGTCGGAGATGCGGCTGGAGCGGGAGAAGATCTTCCTTTCCGATCCGCAGAAGCTGCCGCCCGAGCTGCGCACGCGCTATGAAACGGCGCTCCGCGCGACGGACAAGTTGATCCTCGAGATCCTCGACGAACGGCAACGCGAGAAGTACTGGGCGGACATGAAGCCGCAGACGCGGTGACGAGTTTCGGCTGATCCCACAGGTGCACGATGGTCAGAGGCGTTGGGTTGGATGCGGGTACGTTCGAGATCAAGGTGGTCGAGCTGGACGGCTCGTACCGCAAGGCCCGCCTCGCGAAGCTCAGCATCGAACGCGTCCGAATCGACGGCGCGGCGGCCGAAGCCGATCCGAAGGCCGCGCTCGCACCGCTCGACGACGTCACGATTCATCGCGAGAACCTGACGCTCGGTGTGCCGTGTCGTGAGGCCGTGCTGCGGACGATGACGGTGCCGTTCGGCGGCGTCGACAACATCCGCAAGGTCATCAAGTTCGAGACCGAAGGCCAGATCCACAGTCACTCCGTCGACGACATGGTCGTCGACTTCCACGTTCTCGATCAGCCGAACACGACCGAGACGCGCGTGCTGGTCGCCGCCGTTCCGAAGGATCGACTTCGGTCGACGCTGCGGGCGTTGGAAGCGCACGGGCTCGAGCCGGAGCACGCCGATCTCGACACGATGGCGCTGTTCCGCGCCGCCGAGTGGTGTGGCGTGCTCGGCGTCGCACCGCCGGCCGTCAAGCCCGGAAAGAAGGAGTCCAAGCACGCCAAGAAGGACGCGACGAAGGGCGCACCGCCGGCGGACGACGTTCCGGTGATCGGCGCGACGTCGCGGCTGATCTTCGACATCGGCGCGCGGTCGATCCGACTGCTGGTGACCTCCGCGGGGCGGCTCCGCGACATGCGAACGCTGCGGATCGGCGCCGACGTCGTCGCCGACGAGATCGCGGCGACCTACGGTGTCAGCGCGCTCGAAGCGCGCGGCGCCGTCGAACGGAGCCTCGCGACCGGCGAAGACGTCTCGATGGCGACGTCCGCAGACGCGGCGCCCGCGGCTCCCGCCACACCGGTCGTCGAAGGCGCCGAGGCGCCACCGACCGCCGTCGCGACGGCGATCGTGATTCCGGCCGCGACGATTCGCGAAGTGCGCGACCGGTTCCTCGAACGGCTGCGCCGGGAGCTGTTCCGCTCGTTCGCCGGTGTCCGTGACGTCGGCGTCATCGAAGCGGCCTACGTGACCGGCGGCGGATCGCGCCTGCCGGGCATCGTCGAAGTGCTCGACGAGGCGATCGGCATTCCGTCGCAGCCGCTCGACGTGCTCGGCAATCTGTCGCACGGTCTGTCGGAGGAGGAAGCGCGCGAGATCAATCCGCGCATCGCCGTCGCCGTCGGCCTCGCGTTACGGCCGCTCGGCGGTGTCGCCGGGTTCGACTTCCGTCAGGAAGACCTCGTCTTCACGAAGCAGTTCGACCGGATCAAGTTCCCGCTCGCGATCACGGCGATGCTCGCGCTGTTCCTGTCGGTCGTCTACGTGCTGAAGGCGAAGAAGGAACTCGACGCGCTCGAGTACGAGATCGGCGCCACCTACAAGACCGGCGGCGAGCAGGCGACTCCCGGCCAACGCGGCGGCAGCCGCAACGTGCCGGAGTTCTATGGAAT
>JAEYTU010000252.1 GCA_023433825.1 Planctomycetota bacterium | reverse complement strand
CGACGGATCTCGCGGATCGTGAACTGTGGCGCACCGACGGCACGCAAGGCGGGACGGTGCGCGTGACGGACTTCCCGGGAAACCCCGCCGTCGACGCGCGGGGCGTCGTGCAACAGCGCGTCGTGTTCACGGCCGACGACGGCGTGCATGGCGTCGAGCCCTGGGTCACCGACGGCACCGCGGCCGGAACGCAGTTGCTGGCCGACATCGCGCCAGGCGCGGCATCGTCGTCGTGCGATCGGTTCACGTTGGTCGGGGGCCGCTTGTTCTTCTGCGCCGACGACGGTGTCGCGGGAACCGAGCTCTGGTCGACGGACGGCACGGCGGCCGGAACGGCACGCGTCGCCGACATTCGGCCTGGACCACTCGGCAGCGCGCCCGACGAACTCGTGGCGGCCGCCGGTCGGCTGTTCTTCGCGGCGGACGACGGCGTCCACGGCCGTGAGTTGTGGGTCAGCGACGGGACGGCGAACGGAACCACGCTCGTCGCCGACCTCGTTGCCGCCGGCGACGGCAACCCGCGCGGGATGACGCCGGCGTGGAACGGCGTCGTCTTCTCCGCCGACTCGTCCGGTGGCCGTGAGCTGTTCCGCTCCGACGGGACCGCCGCCGGAACGGCGCTCGTCGCCGACCTCGCGCCGCTGATCGGCAGCGATCCCGACGACTTCGCGACGACCGGCGCGTTCGTCTGGTTCGCGGCGACCGACTTGACGCACGGTCGGGAGCTGTGGCGCTCCGACGGGACCGCGTTCGGCACCGGACTCGTCGCCGACCTGTATCCGCCGCAAGGCGACTCGAACCCGGACGAGTTCGTCGTCCACCGCGGCCACGTCTACTTCGTCGCAACCGACGCGTCGCACGGACGCGAGATCTGGCGCACCGATGGAACGCCGGCCGGGACGACGCTGGCGATCGACGTCGCGGTCGGGCCGTCGTCGAGCGGACCCTACGGACTTCTCGTGTCGAACGACGCGCTCTGGTTCGCCGCGAGCGGCAGCGCGTACGGCGGCGAACTGTGGACGAGCGACGGCACGCAGGCCGGGACGCGACTCGTTGCCGACATCGCCCCCGGTCTCGCATCGAGTTGGCCCGAGCAGTTGACGCCGTTCGGATCACGGGTGCTGTTCACGGCGAACGACGGCACGGCGGGGCGAGAGCCGTGGATCACCGACGGCACCGCCGCCGGCACCCTGCGCCTCGCCGACATCCACCCGACACAGACCTCGACGCCGAGCGGATTCGCCGATCTCGGCAACGGGCTCGCGCTGTTCGCGGCCGACGACGGCGTGCATGGTGCCGAGTTGTGGGTCACCGACGGCACGTCGACCGGAACTCGGCTGCTGGTCGACTTGAACGCCGGCCCGAGCGGCGCGCTCACGACGTTCCCGACACGGTTCGTCGTCGTCGACGGCGTCGCGTTCTTCGCGGCGAACGTCGCGGGTGCGGGCAACGAGCTCTGGCGAAGCGACGGCACGCTGGCTGGGACCACGCAGATCGCAGACCTCCGTTCCGGTCCGCAGTCGTCGTCGCCGCAGTGGCTGACGCGCGTCGGTCGAGAAGTGTTCTTCTTCGCGCTGACGGCGAGCGGGCGTGAGCTCTGGGTGACCGACGGCACGTCGAACGGGACGCGGCAGGTCGCCGATCTCGTCCCGGGCGGCGGCGGGCTGACCGTGCAAGCGATGGTCGGACTTCGGACGCGCGTCGTGTTCGTCGCCGTCGAACCCGCGACGGGCGCCGAGCTCTACACCAGCGACGGCACGACCGTGGGCACCGGCCGCCTGCTCGATCTCGGCCCGGGCGCCGTCGACGGCGTCCGCGCCGCGACGCTCCGTTCGCTCGGGGCCGTCGATCTCGCGTTGTTCGCCGGAACAGACCTCGTCGACGGACTGCAGATCTACGCGACCGATGGGACGTCGTTGGGGACCGGCCGCGTCGGCCGGATCGGCAGTCGCGTCGGCACCGGCGCGGTCGAGGTCGATCGCTTCACGTCACTCGGCGGTGGGATCGTCTCTCGCGCGGACGACGGCATCGCCGGCGCCGAGCCGTGGTGGATCGACCTCAGCGGCGCACACGTTCCGTTCGTCGAGACGTACGGCGTCGGCTGCCGCGGTCCGAGCCAGCGGTTGCCCGAGGCCGCCGCCGACGGCGTTCCGCGTCTCGGCGCGACGACCTTCGCGCTGACGCTCGCGAACGCACCGACGCAGAGCCCCGCCGCGACGTTCCTCGCCGTCGAGCCGAGCGCGCTGCAGATCGGCGGCGCATGCCGGCTGCTGCTGCAGGCACCGTTGATCTCGATCGCGACGGCGCTGACCGACGGCGCCGGCGCCGCCCGTGCACCGTTGCCGATCCCGAACGACGGAGCGCTGCTCGGGCTCAACGTCTTCACGCAGTGGTTCGTCGTCGAGACCGGCGGCGGCGTGCTCGGGATCGGCGTCGTCAGCAATGGCGTCCGCGTGTCGATCGGGAGCTGACGCTTGGCGGCCCGACCACGCTTCGACACGGGCATCACGCGAGTCGTCGCGATGCCATCCGTCGCCGCGTCGCTTGCACGCGTCCGAACGGAAAGGCCGCGCATCGAACCGGACGTCGCTTGCGCACACGAGGGTGCGCTGGTGGTTCCACCGGGTCGGCCACGGCGACAGCGCCGGAGGCTGCACGCGTCGTGATCGTGCGGGCGCGCCTCTCGTGCAGCCGCCAAGTTCGCGCTGCAGTCGGCGCGCCCGTCCTTCGGAAGGAGTCCATCGTGCGCATCGTCACGACCGTCGTCGTCTTCGCATGCCTGCTCGTCAGTTGCGGCGTCAGCATGCTCGTCGTCACCCGCGACGCGATGATCCGAACACCGGATGGCGAGCTGCTTCGTGTCGTCGTCGAACTGCGCTCGGATTCGGGAGCCCTCGGCACCGAGGAGACCGAACCTCTCGTCGTCCTCGGCACCGCGTTCCTCGGCATCCTCGTCGAACCGCTGGACATGGTCGTGAGCACGATCCTCGGGGTCGACGCGGTGTTCCGAGACGATGCCCGTGTCGAAGGCGGACCGATCGGTTGGCTGGCGAGCCTGACACCATTCGCGACGCTCACACCGCCGGTCTACCCAAGCCTGTTCGAGCTCTCGCGAGATCGCGCTTACGACGTCAGCGCCGAGCAATTGTCGCTGCTCCGCAGCCCAGACCCGATGGTTCGAGCCGCGACCGCGCGAGAGGTGTTCACCGATCGAGTCCTGCGTTTCGAGTTCCCGCCCGCCACGCGACGCCACCACTGCAGCGTCGCGCGCTCGTTCCGTCAGCGGTGAGCTGGCGCTGAGCTGGTGGCGCCCCGACTCCGCAGCGATGCGCCGCCTCGCCGACGAACAGCCGCAGTGGATGACGCAGATCGACCGCCCGACAGCGGGCTGGAAGCGCGAGCCAGCGCTTGCCGCTCTGCGCGACACCGCGCGGGTGCCGGTCGCCGTCGATGACGACTGTGCGGCGTTCTGGCGTCAGGTCGGTGAGCAGCGGGAACAGGCCCGGACCGCATCACCGCGCGGACCGACGGGACTCACGACGCCGCGAACGCGAGCAGATCGGCGTTCAGTTCATCCTTGCTCGTGTCGCCGAGCGAATGCGTTCCCCCCGGGTAGACCTTGAGCACAGCGCCCTTGACGAGCTTGGCCGAACGCAGCGCCGATGCGCCGATCGGGACGATCTGGTCGTCGTCGCCGTGCACGATCAGCGTCGGCACGTCGATCTGGAGCAAGTCGTCGGTGAAGTCGGTCTCCGAGAACGCCTTGATGCAGTCGTAGGCGTTTTTGTGGCCCGACATCATGCCCTGGCGCCACCACGACTGGATCAGCCCCTGCGAGACCTTCGCGCCGGGCCGATTGAAGTTGAAGAACGGACCGCTGGCGACGTCGAGGAAGAACTGCGCGCGGTCGGCGAGATAGGCGGTGCGGAAACCGTCGAAGACCTCGATCGGCAGTCCGCCGGGGTTCGCCTTCGTTTGCAGCATGATCGGCGGCACGGCGCCGACGAGCACGGCCTTGCGCACGCGCCTCGAGCCATGGCGCCCGAGGAAGCGCGCCACCTCGCCGCCGCCGGTCGAGTGGCCGACCACCACCGCATCCCGCAGGTCGAGCGCCTCGAACAGCTGCGCGAGGTCGTCGGCGTAGGTGTCCATGTCGTTGCCGT
>JAEYTU010000242.1 GCA_023433825.1 Planctomycetota bacterium | reverse complement strand
CGCAGGCTGCCGCGCCGGCGATCGAGCAACGCACCGGCGTCGACGGACGGTTCCGGCTCGTCGGCGATCGTGGGAACGCGATCGGATTCCACCTCGACGTCTCCGGCGCGCAGGTCGCGGCGGTTGTGACGCGGCCGCTTCGGTGTCCGCCGACGCAGAGCTTCGACATCGGCGATGTCGTCGTCGAAGCCGGCGCAGCGGTCCGCGTGCGGGTCGTCGACACCGACGGGGTCGCGGTCGCGGGGGTTTCGGTCGGCATCGAAGTGGCGCCGACGACGCCGGCGCGACGTTCGTCGGGTCCGGACGTGATGTGGTTCGTGCCGCAGGCAGGTCGCGGTGCGACGACGCTCGCCGACGGTGTGGCGACGCTCGGGAGGATGCCGGCCGGCACGATCCGCGTGCGACCGGGCGAACGTGGCGCGACGCTCGATCCGGCGTCCCTCGACGTCGCGCCGCCGGATCGCGATCGCGAGTTCGTGCTGGTCCTTCGACCGTCGCAGATCCCGCGGATCGAAGGCGTCGTCGTCGACGCCGAGGGGCGACCGCCGCGGCATGCGACGGTCGAGGCTCTCGACGCCGGCTGGCCGCTGCGCGCGTACGTCGGTGCGGGCGGACGCTTCTCGCTGATGTTGCCCGAGCGGTCGTTGCCGACGCCGGTCACGTTGGTTGCGCAGTGCGAGGGGTACGACTCCGCGCGCGTGACGTCGGTCGCCTGGGGCACCACCGATGTGCGCCTCGTGCTGCAACGCAGCGCCGTCGCCGAGTTCGTCGTGCGCGATGGCAGGACCGGCGCGCCGATCGAGACGTTCGGCGTGCGTCACACGGCGATCACGGAAGGCGCGTTCTTCGAATCGGACGCGATGCGACTCCGCCACGAAGGTCCACACCGAGGCGGGGTCGTGCGCGTTCCGATGGCGCGCGGCGCGCATGTGATGACGTTCGAACCGGTCGGCGGCGACCTTGCGCCGAGTCCGTGGTTGCGAGTCGAGGTCGGCGATGGCGCGCCGCCGTCCCGCACCATCGATCTGTTCCCGCCGTGCGAGGTCGCGATCGCGGTCGTCGACGACGGCGGCGCGCCGGTCGCATCGTCACGCGTCGAAATCCTCGAACTGCCGGGCGGCGTGCATCCGACGATGCCGAACGAAGTGTTGTTCGTCGTCGACCGTGCGACACCGGATCGCGCGCAGTCGAAGTACCTCGGGTACCGGCACGACGCGTCGACGACGGATGTCGACGGCCGCGGCGTGCTGCGTGCGCCGCGCGGCGAGGGTTTCGTCGTGCGGATCAGCGGCGCGCACGAACCGACACTCGTGCGGGATGTCGGAGTGGCTCCAGGCGTTCCGCTGCGCTTCGTCGTCGCGCGCGGCGCGATCGTCGAAGGGAGCGTGCACGGCGGTGGCTTCGTCGACGACGGTGGCACGGCGAGCGGGCGTCGGCACGCATTCGTGCGGACCATCACGCTCGTGCGGCCGCTGCCCAAGATCGAACTGTTCCCGCGCGAGCCATCCGCGCCGGTCACGATCGCGGCGGATGGGACGTTCCGGTTCGTCGGCGTGCCGGCGGGGGACTGGGATCTGTGCATGGCGACGGCGTTCGACGGGCAGCCGGGGAAGGGTTACGGGCGCATTGTGGTCGCCGCTGTGCGCGGTCTCGGCGCGGGCGAACGGCGTCCAGTCGTCGTCGATCTCGCGCCGTTCGCGCCGAAGACCGCCACGTGTCGCGTCGTGTGGAACGACGGCTCGCCCGCGGGCCTCGTCGTCTCGGCCGGGGGTGGCACGCTGCCGCTCGGTGCGGACGCGCCCGTGGAAGTTCCGTTGCTCGGAGACCGCGGCGAATGCCACGTGCGCGGGCTGCGGTGGGACGTCATGCCGATGCCGGTCGTGTTCGATCTCACTGCCGGCGCCGTGGGCGAAGTCTTCCTGCACGTGCGAACCGGTCCGTTGACGTTGGATCTACGCGACGACGCCGATCGCCCGGCGGCGCACCGGAGGCTGCGGTTGACGCCGGAAGCGACGACGAGCGGCCGCTCGCACCCGTTCGTCGTCGGCACGAGCGACGCCGCGGGGCGCGTGCACGTTCCGCACGTTCCGCAGGGGACGTGGCGCGTCGAGCAATCGGTCGACGACGACTGGCCGACGCTCGGCCGCGTCGTCGTGACGGCCGGTGGGGCGACGGCGACGCTGCGGGTGCGGTGAGGTGTGACGCGAGCCGATCTTGCAGCAAACGGAGCCCATCTCGCCGCTCAGCGTCGGCTATGAGTGGTAGACAAGATTCCCCACTGACGCAGCGGTCGCGAGAGTCTTGTTCATCGAACGCGCACCATTCGACATCGATCGTGTGACCAGCATCCTTCGCACCGCAGACGTCATCTGCGTACCAGCTGGCGTGGGAGTTGATCGGTTCGATCCCTACCGCCTATCCGACTATCGCGCGCAGGCGGAGCTGCATGGCTGCAGAATCGTCTTCTTGTTTGACCTCAACGTGCTTCGCCGCATCGACTCGCTTCATCCGGCGGCGGGAGTTCAACCCCTCGGTGAGCAGGAGCGCCTTGCGGCGGCGTTGATGGCCTTCGCGGTGTACGCGAACGTGCTGCTCGAGCCTGGACTCGCGCTGATGGAGTGGTTCTCCCCCGCAGAGCGAGAGAAGGCGGCGGCGTACCTTCGCCGCTTCAGGGAACTCGACAACACGAACCCTGAAGTCTTCGCCACCCTTGCGCTCGGGTGGGCAGACCACGTGCTCCCACACGACGTGCCGGTGCTCCCGCCCGTGGCGTTGTCGGAAATGCCCGAGCGGCCCACTGGTTGGCACTTCGACTACACCGCGCTCCTCAAGGTCGCCATCCTCACGCTTCAAGCTGAGCGGGCCAACGGATCCCGCGCTCGGGCGATGGAGGACTTTCTGGTGTGGTGCTGGCGAGACTTTCTGTTCTCGGCACCCGCGATCCACTTCGGCGGGCTTTACCTGTCGCAGCAAAGAAGGAAGCGGATGTTCAAGGGCCTTCGTTCGCGCGACCCTCAGAAGGCGCTGGCGGGCATCGCGAACGCGGCTTGGGACCTCGCCTACTTGCGAGAGTGGGGCCGTTGCGCACTGAATCAGCGTGTGTCGAATCGATTCCACTTGCTCTGTTCGCTCGATCGAGCGCTGCGCGACATTGCCTCAGATTTCCTTTTCGTTGGTGAAGATCTGCCCCTCGAGATTCACGAGCGGTACTGGAAAAGACTGTGGGGCCATAGCGAAGGCCGACGCCTCCTCGGAGTCTTCCGCGCCCTCGCTCAGCGACTGGATGACTCATCACGTGCCTGGCGATTCAAACCGGATGTCGAAACAGCAGATCATTTGAAGCACGGGTTGGAACTCGAACTGCGGAGACTCGTCGTTGACTGCTGATCGCTGATTTCGTGCGGACTGCACTCGGGTCGCCAGGTCTGACGAACCGTACAACGTCGTGATAGACGTCCTCGATTCGTGCCAAGTCGCGACGCGATGACCATTGGATGAGATTGGATGTGCAGTCTGAATGCTGCTTCAACGTGCCGTGCACGCAATGGCCGAAGCAATGGTGGCTGACGCTCGAATTGGGGACGCCAGGTGACGAGTGCGCAGACATCTGCACGAATGACGCATCGCACCACGGGGCTCCCCGCCGTCTGCTCGAGAGCACACCTCGTTGCCTCTCAAACGACGGTCAGGCGCTACCTCACCGATCGCGCGCCGCCCGCAACTCCGCGAGTTTCGCCGTGATCTCCGACATCTGCCGTTCCTTCGCCGCGCCGTCGGGCTCGGCGGTGACGAGCGCCAACGCCTTGCGCAGTGCGTCCTCGGCCTCACCGGGGGCATCCGCGCGACGAGCGACGTCGGACAGGACGACGTATGCACGCGCACTCTCGCGCCCCGGGATCGCCACGCGCTCGCGCGCGCGCGCCAGGGCCAGCGCCACGTCCGCCGGTTCGAGCTGCTCGAACGCGAGCGCGCCGCCGGCCGCGGTCGCGAGCGCGAGTGCGAGGTCGTGGACGGCCACGGGATCGTCGACCGACGCAGCGCGGACGGCGCGGAACGTGTCCAGCGCCTCGGCCGCAGCCTCGCGCCAAGGCGCGAGCTGGCCGAGCGACTCGAACGTCACCATCGCGTAGTACCGCGCCACCGCAAGGTCGCGCAGCGCGACCATGTTGCGCGGATCGGCCTGCACCTGACGCCGCGCGACCGCCGCGGCGCGTTCGTAGAGCGGCACGGCCTTCTCGGTCTCGCTGGAGGCGATCCACGCGTTGCCGACCTTGCTCGCGGCGACGCCGACGTGCCGCAGCGCCTCCACGTTGCCGGGATCGCTCGCCGAGACCGCCTCGGCGATCGCCAACGCGCGGAGGTACGCCTCGCGCGCGGCCGTCGGCTGCTCGGCCGCGATCTCGACGCTGCCGAGCTTCATCCACCCCGACGACAGATCGAGCTGCGCGCGAGCGTTCGTCGGATTGGCGGCAGCGAGGCGCTCGCCGATCGCCATCCCCTTCGCATACGCCGCACGCGCGCCGTC
>JAEYTU010000166.1 GCA_023433825.1 Planctomycetota bacterium | reverse complement strand
GCGGGACCCGGAAGTCGACGCCGTCGTCGTGGTCGCGAGACCGCGATGCACGGAGCCGCGAGACAGCTTTGCAGTCGACGTCACGACCGCGATGTCGCGCCTTGGCAAGTCCTCGGCGCGACCAGCGACACGTTCGTCGGCTCCGCTGCGACGCGGTGTCGACCGATGGTTCCTCTCTGCCAGCGGCGCACCTCTTCCTGCGACCTCCAGAAGGAGGCACTGATGCTCCGCACGCACATCCAGCAGCAGCAACTCGGCATCCTGTTCCGTCGTGGCGACTTCGTCCGGCTCCTCGAGCCCGGCACGTGGACGCTGCCGCGCGTTTGGATCGGCATCGATCGGATCGACGTGATCGACGTCGCCGCGACGCGCTTCCAGCACCCGCAGCTCGAACTTCTCGTTCGCGTCCCGGCGCTGCGCGACCGTCTCGAGATCGTCGACCTCGGCGAGAGCGAGCGCGCGCTCGTCTGGCGCAACGGCCGGTTGTTCGACTTCGTCGGCGCCGGTCTGTTCGCCTACTGGCGTCAGCCGCACGTGTTGAAGGTCGAACGGTTCGACGCTTCGGAGATCCAGTTCCGGCACGACCAACTCGATGCGATCCTCGCCGCTCCGGCGGCGAGATCGTTTCTGTCGGCGGTCGACGTCGAGTCGCACGAACGTTTGCTCGTGCGCCGCGGCGGTGAACATGTGACGACGCTCGGTCCTGGACGGCACGCGTTCTGGAACCGGCTCGGTGCGATCACCTGGAAGGCGATCGACATGCGCGAGCAGATCGCCGACGTGCAAGGTCAGGAGATCATGACGGCCGACAAGGTCACGCTTCGGCTGAACCTCGTCGTGTCGTGGAAGATCACCGATCCGGTCGCGGCGACGACGGTCGTCGACAACGTGTCGAGCGCGGTCTACCGCGAGGCGCAGCTTGCGTTGCGTGTCGCCGTCGGCGGGCGCGAGTTGGAGCGGTTGTTGTCGGACAAGGACGCCGTGGCGCAGGACGTCCGCGCGGCGACGGCGCAGCGTGCGGCCGAGTTCGGCGTCGCGATCGCCGGTGTCGGCATCCGCGACATCGTGTTGCCGGGCGACATGAAGTCGATCCTGAACCAGGTCATCGAGGCACAGAAGCAGGCGGAGGCCAACTTGATTCGCCGTCGTGAGGAGACCGCGGCGGCGCGTTCGCAGGCCAACACTGCAAAGCTGCTGGCCGAGAGTCCGGTGCTGCTCCGGATGAAGGAACTGGAGTCGCTGCAGGCGATCCTCAGCGGTGCGAAGGTCACGTTCGTGCTCGGCCAGGGCGACCTCGGCCAGCAGGTGCGAAGCCTCGTCGCCGGCGGCGAGGCCAGTTCGACGCCCGGATCGTCGTGGCCGCGGGTCGGAAGCGGACTAGCTTCCGGCCCGCTCTGACGTCGCCTCCGCTCGCCACCCGGCGCAGGCGCGAACCCGAAGGACGTGAAGCCATGCTCGCGAGCCGCATCCCTGCCGCGCTCTCTCTGCCGTTCCTCCTCGCCTCCGTCGTCGCCCAATCGGTGCCGCACACGTCGACGATGCCGAAGATCGCCGAAGGGGCACTCGCCGGAAGCGGCTCCACGTTCCCGCTCGGACGCACCGGCGGTCGCGTCCAGTACTGGTATCGCGGCGACAACATCCCGAGCACGCCGCAGGTCACGAGCATCGGCGCGCGGCCGTTCTTCGACGGCGCGACGACCGGACGCACGCAGACGTTCCAGATCACGATGGCGAACGTGACGATCGGCGCGAGCGCGTTCACGAGAGACTTCGCGCAGAACCTCGGCGCGCAGCCGACGGTCGTGTTCGCGTCGCGGTCGGTTGCGTTGCCGGCGTTGCCCACGGGGCGCGACCCGAACGTGTCGGCGGTTTGGATGACCCTCGACGCGCCGTTCACGATGAACGGGCCGAACGTGATCGTCGACTTCGACCTCGGCACCGCGGTCGGCGCGGCCGGTGCGCCGCCGCTAACGGAGCAATGGGTGATGACGGCGAGGGACACCGAGCGTCACCTGTCGAGCGGCGTGTCGTGCGGGGTTCCATTGCTCGGTCCCGCGCGCGGGGCCATCTACCGACTCACGTTGAACGGCGTCCCGCCGAGCCAGCCGGTCTGGTTCCTGTTCGGAAGCGACGCGTCGGTCGCTGGCGGTGTGCGATTGCCGGCGTCGCTCGCATTCGCCGGCATGCCCGGCTGCTTCCTCGGCGTCGACCCGGCGGTCGTCCTACCGGTCGTCGCCGACTGGCAGGGGAACGCCACCTACCACGATCCGCGCTTCCTACAGTCGCCCGGCGAGTCGCTGATCGTCTACGCGCAGGCGATCCACGCTGTGTCCGGGACGCCGACGCGCCTCGCGACGACGAACGTCATCCGCTCTGCGTTCGGCGGCATCGGCCTCTGCAACACGATCTCCAACGTGTCCATCGACGGCGCGATCGCGCAAAACGGCCCGTTCGACGGCAGCTCTGCCGCGGTGTTGCTGTTCCGGCCGTGATGCGCGGGACGTGACAGCGGCGTCGGAGTCGCGATCATCCGCGTCCCGTTCGCCACGTTCCCGCTTCCCCTCGCGCTCGCGCTTTGCGTCAGCGCAGCCGCGCAGTCGGTCCCGCACACGACGACGATGCCGGCGGTCACGACCGGCACGTTCGCAGGAACGGCCAGCTCGTTCCCGCTCGGACGCTCCGGCGGCCGCGTCCAGTACTGGTACCGCGGCGACAATCTTCCGCGCACTCCGCTCGCGACCAGCATCGGAACGCGGCCCGTTCGCGGCGTGACGATGCCCGGTCGCACGCAGTCGATCGAAGTCACGATGGCGAACGTCGCGATCACGTCGGCCGGCTTCACGAACAACTTCGCGGGCAATCTCGGTGCGCAACCGACGATCGCGTTCGCAGCGCGAGCGGTCGCGCTGCCGCCGCTGAACAGTCACCAGGATCCGGACGCGCCGGCCGTCTGGATGGCACTCGACGCGCCGTTCGTGATGACTGGGCCCAACTTGATCGTGCAGTTCGACCTCGGCCCGGCCGCCGGCGCGGCGTCGGCGCCGCCGAACGGCGACATGCTGAACATGGCGGCGGCCAACAGCTCGCGTCACTTCGTCAGCGGCACGTCGTGTGGCGGCGCGCTCGCCGCGACCAGCACGACCTCGGACTGGACGCTGACGTTGACCGGCGCGCAGCCGAACCAGCCCGCGTGGTTCCTTGTCTCGGGCGACGCATTCTGGTCGAGCAATGTGCAACTCCCGCTGCGTCTCGACGTGATCGGGATGACCGGCTGCTTCCTCGGCGTCGACCCGACCGTCGTCATCGCGACGACGACCGGCGCGGCCGGCAGCGCGACGTTGTTGGTTCCGTTCCCGACGCCGCCGCAATCGCAGGTCGTCTACGGCCAGGCGATCCACACGAGCGCGACGACGCCCGCGGGTCTCGCGACGACGAACGTCGCACGCTCCGTGCTCGGCAACGCAGGACTCGTCAATTACATCTACAACTTCACGGTCGACGGGCCGAACGCGCAGAACGGGCCGTACGCCTACAACATCACAGGCAACCTGCTGTTCCGGCCGTGAGCGTCGGCGGTGGCCTTGGCGTGTGAAACTCGCCGGTGGCCCCTTGTGGCCGGAGCGTTCGATCGTCACGCTCCCGCCCTGCTCTCCAGCCGCGAGAACGTCTGCCCCGCGCTTCTCGCCCTGCGACCCAGTAAGGATCGCGCGATGACGACTCGTCTCTCGATGGCCGTCCACACCGCCATCGGCGCTCTCGGCGCCGCGACGCTCACGACGTTCGTGTGCGCCCAATCGATTCCGACGCTCGAATGGCACCTGCGTCAACTCGGCGCAACGCCGCGCCTCGATCACGCGATGGCGTATCTGTCGGCGACACGGACGACGTACTCGTTCGGCGGCTCCGACAGTCCTGCCGCGCAACCGACGGATGCGATGTTCGCGTACGACGGTCAGCAGTGGCTCGCGCGGTTCCCGAGCCGGCGACCCGGTGCACGGCGCGGGCACACGCTGGTCGAGGATCCGGTACGGCGGCGGCTCGTGCTGTTCGGCGGATCCGACACGGTCGGTGGTCTGCTGAACGACACATGGGAATGGGACGGCTCCACGTGGACGAACGTGCAGCCGGCGCAGTCGCCGAGCGGACGCCATGGTCACGCCATGGCCTACGACCACGCGACGGGTCGCGTCGTGCTGTTCGGCGGTCAGACGAACAGTGGCGTCGATGCGCAGACGTGGGCGTTCGACGGTGTCACGTGGACGCAGTTGACCGGCAACGCTCCGACGGCACGACGTCACAGTGTGCTGGCGCCGACCTGGACCGGTGCCACGCCGCAGCTCGTGCTGTTCGGCGGTGACAGCGGCACGGGACTGCTGCAGGACACTTGGCTCTTCAGCGGAACGACGTGGACTGCGGTTCCGCCGACGCAGGGGCCACCGGCGCGACGTCATGCGACGTTGCAGTACCACACATTGCTCGACGCACCGGTGCTGCTCGGCGGTGAGGGCGCGAACGGCCCGCTCGCGGACACGTGGCGTTGGTCGGGCGGATTCTGGGTCCGTCAACCAGTCACGACGTCCGGCATCGGCGCGCGCGCGTTGCACGCGTCGACGTACGACCGCGACCGGGGTGTCCTCGTCCTGCAAGGCGGCGAGGGATCGGTGAGCGTTTCGTTCAGCCAACCCTTCGAAGGCCGCATGTCGTCGACGCCAGGGCGCGCGTTCGCGTACGGGCAAGGCTGCGGCGCCGGCGGCGCGACGACGATCTTCCCGGGGAACTCGTCGTTGATTCCTGGGGGCTCGCTCGACGTCTGGCTCATTGCGTCACGCTTTGCGTCGGTCGGAGTGCTGAACGTCGGACTCGACGCGCAGCGATACGGCGGGTTGACGTTGCCGTTGGACCTGACTCCGCTCGGGATGCCCGGGTGCTCGTTGCTGACGAGCATCGACGCGAGCTTGCCGACGCCGAATCCACCCTTCGGAATGACGGCCACGCTCCGGTTCCCGAACGACGCGTCGTTGGGTGGCGTCCGGTTCTTCGTGCAGGCCCTGTTCGTCGATCCATCGGCGAACGCCGCCGGTATTGCGGCGACGAACGGCGTCGAGGTCAACATCGGCTTCGCACCCGGCGGTCCGTCGGTGGTCGAAGTCGTCGAGACGTTCGCGAACGCGAACCAGCTCGACGTCGACGTCTCGTCGGGAACGTGGGGCAACAACGCAGCGCGCTTCGGCTACCTCGGTCTCGACGGGCGCCATGGCGCGTTCGTCGCCGACGACGGTGTGCCGGCGGGCGCGAACACGTTCGTCTGGAACACCGACTCGTTCACGATCCCTGCGTCGCGCACGTTGAGTGGCGTCGCCGAGACGGTGACGGACGGTGTGTTCCGATTCTCCGAGTTCGTCGTGCCGGCGAATCGCACGGTCGTGTTCGTCGGCTCGAAGCCGGCGCGCATCCACGTGCGCGGTCGCGTCGACGTGCGCGGTCGGATCGTCGCCAACGGTGAGACGATGGAGGTTCACAATCGTTCGAGCGGCGCCGGTCAGACCGGTGGACGGGGTGGACCCGGCGGTGCGTTCGGCGGACGCGGTGCATTCCGGCCCAACGGCGCCGGCGCCGGTTCGTTGTTCGACGGCGGCAACGGTCACGACGTCACGCTGCTCGGCGGTCATGCCTACGCGAACGCGCAGGCCGGCACGGGTGGGCGGGGCTCCGGGATGATCCCGGCGGATGGACTCAACACGTCGATCACGTACGACGGTCTCGGCCGGACGACGTCGGCGATGATCTCGGCCGGCGGTGGTGGCGGCGGCTACTCGGGTCCAGGCGCGATCGGGCGCGCGATCTTCAACAACACGCAGCCGGTCGGCGGACTCGGCGCACCGGCAGCGGGCGGCACCGCGTTCCCGCTGTTCCCGCTGCCGCCGGCGATCGGTGGCACGCAACGGTTGGAGCACTTCCTCGTCGGCGGCTCGGGCGGCGGTGGTGCAGGCGGCCATCCGTTCTTCTCGATCATGGCTCAGCTCCCGAGCTGGTCGTCGGGCTCGGCCGGCTCCGGCGGTGGCGGTGCTTTGGCGCTGCGCGTCGGCGGCGCGTTGAACGTCGCGATCGGTGCGTCGATCGAGGCGCGCGGCGGAGACTGCCCGCAGGGTGTTCCGGCGCCCCCGCCGGCACCGGGTGGCGGTGGTTCGGGTGGCTCGATCGTGCTGCAAGTCGGCGGCCCGGTCTCGCAGCTCGGACAGTTGTCGGTCCGCGGTGGCCGCGGCGGATTCACGAACGACCGGATCACGTTCAACCTGGAGACCCGGGGCGGCGACGGCGCGCCGGGGTTCGCGCGGTTGGAAGTCGACCAAGCGCAACCGCCGCTCGCGCTGATCGGCGCAGTCGAACCGCCGGCACCGGCGAACGCCGTCGACACGTTGACCGATCGTGACGTGACGAGCGGGTTCCAGTCGAAGTGGTACTGGAGCGACGCGCCGCTGATGGCGCAGTGGTCGTCGATCGTCGTCGACGTGACGGTCGGCGGTGTGCCGGTGCGATTCAGCGATCGCGCCAATCTCGGCGCGCGTCCGGGTCCGGGCCAGCCGCTGCAGCTCTGGGTGCAGGGCGCGAAGTTCGATCCGGCGACCGGTCAGCTGATCCCGGGCAGCGAAGGTCCGTGGCGCACGGCCGTCGTGACCCCGAACGGCTCGCTGAGTGGCGACGGCGCGACCGCCGTGCGCTTCCAACTCGTCGGCGATCGCAGCATCGCCGGAGAGGTGGTCGTGCAGCGCGTCGCGATTGCCTATCAGCAGTGAGGCACGCGCAAGCGTCCAGCCGGTTCGGGACCGGCTGGACACCGCCCGCGATGCAGCGGCGCGGTTCCCGTACTTCCAACGAGTCGGACCGATGAAGAAGCATCCCCCTCGCGCGACCGCTCGCGTGCTCCTTGGCGCGTTCGGTGCTGCGGCCATCGCCGCACAACTCTGCGCGCAATCCGTTCCGACGCTCGATTGGCAAGTTCGCCGAGTCGGGGCGACGTCGCGTGTCGACCACGCGATGGCGTACCTGTCGTCGACGCGGACGAGCTACTCGTTCGGCGGCGCCGACAGTCCGACGTCGCCGCCGACGGATGCATTCTTCGCGTTCGACGGCGTGCAGCACCGCTCGCTGACCCCGAACCCACGACCATCGGCGCGTCGCGGCCACACGCTCGTCGAGGATCCGCTCCGACAGCGCCTCGTCCTGTTCGGTGGTCAGGACGTGACGGGTGCGCTGCTGAACGACACGTGGGAATGGGACGGCGTGCGCTGGACCCGCGTGCTGACCGCGCAGAGTCCGAGTCCGAGGCACGGACATGCGGTGGAGTTCGAGGAGCGAAACGGCCGCGTGTTGTTGTTCGGCGGCGAGACGAACGTCGGCATGGACGCCGAGACGTGGGTGTTCGACGGCACGTCGTGGACTCAGATCGCCGGCGTCGCGCCGGCTGCGCGTCGGCAGCACGTACTCGCGACGAGCCAGCATGCGACGAGCGCGCGGGTCGTGCTCTTCGGCGGCGACGATGGTGCGCAGATCCTCGGTGACACGTGGATGTTCGACGGCACGACGTGGATCGCGCAGACGCCGACCGTTTCACCTCCGCCACGACGCCGTTCGACGATGAAACTTCATTGGATCCTCCGAACGCCGTTGCTGATCGGCGGCGAGGGCGTCTCTGGCGAACTCGCGGATGCGTGGACGTTCACCGGTTCGACGTGGAACCGTGTGCCGGCCATCTCGTCGGGAATCGGAACGCGCGCGCGACACGCCGCGACGTACGACCGCGCGCGAAGCGTCGTCGTCGTGCACGGTGGCACGGGTCTCGGCAGCGTGTCGATCGACGAGTGGTTCGACGGTCGACTCGCCGGACAGCCCGGAACGGCGACGTGGTTCGGCCGCAGTTGCGGAGGCCCCGCGCTCGCGAACCTGATTCCGGTCACGAATCCAAATCGCCTGTTCCCCGGCGGCGCGGTGCAGGTCTTCCTCGCTCCGGACCCGAGTGTCCGGGCTGGTGTTTTGCTCCTCGGATTGGATGCGACACGGATCGGATCGTTCTCGCTCCCGCTCGATCTGACGCCGATCGGGATGCCGGGTTGCACGCTGTGGATCCGTCCCGACGTGAACGTGCCGATGCCGAATCCACCGCAGTCCCAAAGCATGACGCTCGTGATTCCTTCGGACGCGTCGCTGGCCGGAGCCCGGTTCTTCGCGCAGGGAATGTTCGTCGCGCCGGCGGCGAACGCGGCCGGGCTCGTGGTCAGTAACGGCGTCGAGGTCGCGATCGGATTCGGATCCGGCGCACCGTCGCTCCAAGGCGAGATCGCAGAGTCGTTCGCCGACGCGAACCAACTCGACACGAACGTCTCGAGTGGCACATGGGCGAACGGTTCGGCGCGGTTCGGAATCCTGGGCCGCGACGGGGCACACGGG
>JAEYTU010000163.1 GCA_023433825.1 Planctomycetota bacterium | reverse complement strand
CTCGCACTCGGCGCGGCGCTGCGATTCCTCGACGCGGCGGGACTGCGACGCCACGCGCGCGCCGCCGTGCGCGCGGCGCCGCCGATCGAGACGCACGGCCGCTACGACGTTCCGGGGCGAAGCGCCGGCTACGCGACGCGCAACCCGACGCGTCACCGCGCCGAACTCGCACTGCTGGCGCGCGTCTGGCCGGCAGCGATCGAGAACGCCGGGCCCGCGCCGACCGTGCTCGACGTTCCATGCGGGGCCGGCCGTCTCTCGACGTTCGTCGGTGGCCGCGGCGGTCGTTGGATCGGTGCCGATCGCGCCGCGGCGATGCTGACGCAGGCGCGTGCCGCCGGCGCCGGGCCGCTCGTGCACGCCGATGCGCGGGCGATTCCGTTTCGCAATGCCGCCGTCGACGGCGTCGTCGTGTTTCGCTTCCTGCACCATCTCGAACGCGAGGCCGCGCACGCCGTCGTCGCGGAAGCCGCACGCGTCGCGCGCACGTTCGTCGTCGTGTCGTTCTTCCATCCGGTGTCGGCGCACGGGGTCGTGCGCACGATCCGGACGTGGCTCTCGGGACGCAGTCGCACGCGCCACGCGCTGACGTGCGGACGGCTCGACGGCTGGCTGGCCGTGAACGGGTTCGAACGCTGCGCGGCCGCTGCGCAGTCGCCATTCCTGCGCGATCTGTGGATCGTCGCCTATCGCCGACGCTGAACGATCAGCGCTTGCCGTCGCGCGGCTTGCTCAGGAAGTCGAGCGGCCCGCGCGCATCGCCGTCGCCACCGCCGCCGAGCACGCGATCGAGCGCGCTCGACAAGGCGACCGAGTCGTCGTTCGCGTCGAGCGCCTGGAACGCGATCGCCATCGACTCCTGCAGACTCATCGACACGTCCCGAAGCGCTTCGGTGCCGCCCGGCGGCACGAGCACGCCCTCACGCGCGAAGCGGACGAGGTACTGGTAGACGTCGTAGAGCGGCAGCCCCATCTGCGGCGCGATCGAGCGCGGCGTGTTCTCGCCGTTGACGAGTCCGAGCATCTTGATCTCGAGCACCGACAGGTCGAGCCCAGAGATCCGCGTGTACATGTCCGGGAGCGGCGTGACGATCGCGTCGGGATCGGGGAACAGACGCAACATGCTGCGCCAGTCGTCGAGTCGCTTGTGGCCTTCGAGCAGCACCGGCGTCACGGCCATTCGCAGATCGTTCGCGATGGCGAACGCCGGCAGCGTCTCGAGCTTTCGATAGAAGAACGTGCAGGCCCCTTCGGCGCGCAGGAACTCGTAGAGCACCTCGGATCCCATGCGCCGCACGAGGTCGCGCAGCTCGGTCGGCTTGAAGAAGCCGCGCTCGACGAGCGTCATCAGGATCGGCGTTCCCTGTGTGCCGTGCAGCTTCTCGGCCTCCTCGATCAGCTTCGGCGGGATCTCGCGATACGTCATCCGGTCGGTGTGCGGCAGCACACGCCGCGGGAACCGGTGCGGATCGAGGAACGCGATCAGTCCGGCCTGGAAGTAGAGGTCGAGCCGGTTGTCGTCCTTCTCGAGACTCAGCATCCCGGTGTGCTTGCCCGAGCCGAGCATCTGCAGCACTTCCTCCTGGCTGATGAAGTCGGCGCGGCCAGCGAAGCTGTAGTCCTTCGAAGACGACGTCTGCAGGATCGCGCGATCGAGCGCGACGGCGAAGTCGTTCAGCAGCGCGCACCCGACGAGCGAGCCCATGACCCACTCAGCGGCGCGGAGTTCCGTGCGGGCGTCCTCCTGGTTCGCGAACTTTCGGAACGCCCGCCGAAGTCGCGTGAAGACCAGCTCGCCGAGCAGGTCGCGCGACTCGCTCTTCGTCCCTTCCATCGCCTGCTTGCGGCGCAGCAACTCGGTCGCGCGCGCGAGCAGGTGGTCGTAGTCCTGCTGGGCCTGCTCCGGCGACGGCGCGACGAGATCCGCGACGACCTGTTCGATGGCGGTACGGACGACCGCGCCGAGCGATGGCATCCCTTCGTCTTCCGCTGGTTTCCCTGACTTGGTCATCGCCCGATTGGTGTCCGCGTTTTCGACGCTCGCGACGGGTTGCCTTGACCTCGTCACGGCCTTCTCGCGAGGCACCGCGGGCGGCCGGGGCCCGGCGCGCAACCACGATGTTCTCGCGTGGCCTGCTAAGCTCGCGCGCCATGCGCCGTCGACACGGCTCTCTCGTGCTCTGCACCGTGTTCCTGGCATCGCCGTGGCTCGCAGTCGCGTCGCCGTCGGGCCGTGGCGCGGCAGAACCTGCGCCCGGCGCCCTGGCCGGCGCTGCCCGGAGCCAGGATCTCGCGACCGACCCGCAGGATTGCGCCCGTTGCCACGAGGCGTTCCACGCCGAATGGCGCGACGGCGCGCACGCGAAGGCATTCGTCGACCCGATCTATCAGGCCGCGCTGCGCGGGCTCGACCGCCCGGAGCGATGCCATGGGTGCCATGCCCCCGACTCGGTCCTGCGGCGGATCGGATTCCGGCCGAAGGTCCGCGACGCCGACCTCGCCCACGGCGTCCATTGCGCGTCGTGCCATGCGTCCGGTGACGTGATCCACGGCCCGTATGGCGCGACGACCGACGCCCACGCGACGCGGCGCGACCCGGCCTTTCGCGCGCCCGACGTCGATCACCTCTGTGCGTCGTGCCACGCGACGAAGATCGGACCGGTGCTGCCGGTGGCGAAGGACTTCCTCGCGTCGACGCTCCGTGACGAGGGCAAGAGCTGCGTCGACTGCCACATGCCGAGGATCGAGCGACCGTTGGCCGTCGTCGACGGCAAGCCGTCGGCCGTGCGTTGGACCCGCGACCACCGGATGCGCGGGCCGTCCGACCCGGAGTTCTTGGCGTCGGCGTTCATGCTCGCGGTCCGCGCCGACGGCGACGACGTCGAACTGCTCGTGACGAACGAAGCCGGGCACCGCGTGCCCGGTCTGACGTTGCGCAGCTTTCCGATACTGGTCGCCCAGCTCGACGCCGAGCGGCGCGAACTTCGGACCGACACGGTGACGATCTCGTCGGAGAACGAACTCGCGACGGCCGAGACGCGTCACTTCCGCTTCCGACGACTACCGAACGCGACGCGCGCACGCGTCGTCCTCGAACATCGGTTCCAAGGCCGCCGCGTCGCGGTGGTACGAACCGAGGAGTACGCATGGTGAACGAACCGACGGTGCCGGACGAGACACGCCACGAGCCTGCCGACGAGGCGCGCTACCTCGAAGACGCGAAGCAGACGCTGAGCGAACTCGGACTCCACGAGACGCCGGTGCGCGTTCGACCGGTGTCGGGTCATCAGACGTCGCTGCTGGTGCCGTGCGAGGGCGACGGGCGGCGACAGTTCCTGTTGAAGTACTTCGTCGCGCCGGCGGAAGGCCGCTTCTATCCGCCGGACATCCGGATCGAGGACTACGCACGACGCGAGGGCGGCTTCTACCGGTTCCTCGACACGGTCGACCCGGGGCGCAACCTGTTGCCGGCGCCGAAGACGATCCTGATCGACACGAAGGATCCGCCACGATGGATCTTGCTCGAGCGCATTCCGAGCGCGGTCGGCCCCGCCGAAGAAGTGCTCGGCATCGACCACGTCTTCGAGCTGATGTCTCGGTTGCAGAAGATGCCGCTCGATCGGCTGCTGGGGCGGCGCCACTTCCCGCTCAACCACTGGGATCCAGTCAGCTACCTCGACCGCGCGCGACGGATGTACGACCCGGTGCTGTTCGTCGTCGGCGAACGGCGATGGACGCGCGTCGAAGAGTTCTTCCGCGAGGCGATTCGCTGGACGGACATCCGGAAGCCGCTGCTCGTCCACGGCGACTTCACCGAACAGAACATCCTGGTCGACGAGCACGGCGAGCCGTTCCTCGTCGACTTCGAGCGCGTCGGCGTCGGCAACGAGGACCACGACTTCGCGTGGTTCTGGATCCACACGAAGCGATCGAACGAGTGGAAGACGCGGCTGCTCGAGCGGTACCTCGGTCATCGCGTCGGGTCGGACCGGATCCGCTCCGAATGGGGTATGCGCGGCGCACTCGTCTATCTCGCGCTGCGGCGCCTGCGGTTCGGATACATGGCGAACGGCAACGAGGACCGCGGGCAGGCGCCGAACCTCGCGCTGCTCGATGCCGCGTTGGACGGCGGCCGCGAGTTGTTCCCGATCTGACGGCGGCGCGGCGCGGCGCCGCGCGACCACGGCAAACCCCTGCCGCAACGCCCGGGCGGCCGGTGCCATCCAGCGGTGGCAGCACTTCGCGGGCGCGCGGGGGCACATTCACAATGTGATGTCCAGCATGCACTTGTGGGTCCGTTCGCCGGCGTGATGAGAATTTCACTCGCGGCACGGCGGTTGACTTGGGCCCGACATGGCTGACTTCGCACGCGCGGCAAAGGGTCCTCTCCCGGATGCGTCGGACGACGACCTCGTGCAGCTCCTCTGCGACGGGAACCCCTGTCACGGCACCCGCGCCGATGCGCTGACCGAACTCGAGCACCGCTACGGCCAACGCGTGCTGCTGTTCGTCCAAGGGATGCTGCGCGACACGCACGCGGCGCAGGACGTCACGCAGGACGTCTTCGAGAAGCTGCTCCGCAAGGCCGACCTCTACCGGCAGGGCACGAACTTCCGCGCCTGGTTGTTCGAGATCGCGCGCAACCAAGCGCTGTCGGCGCTGCGGATCCGGCGCCGGACGCCGCGCGCGGTCAGTGCGCTCGGTCACGCGGAGAGTCGGGACGGCGACGTCGGGCTACTCGATCAGGCCGACACGACGCGCGTCGACTCCGACTACGAGGAACAGGAACTGATGGACGCGCTCGGACGCGCCGTCGCGGGCCTTCCCGAGCGCTACCGCCAAGTCTTCGAGATCTGCGTGCAGAACGGCCGCCCGTACCAGGACGCCGCGAATCAGCTCGGTCTGCCGGTCGGCACGGTCGCGATCCGGATCATGCGCGCGCGGCGACGTCTGTATCAGGAACTGGCGCACCACCTCGGCCGCCTGCGCCGCCCGCCCGCCTGCTTCCAGTGATGCATCGGCGGTGACGGAGCGCGGCGTCGCAGCCTTCCCCGCGCACGCCGCCGCGAGTAACTAGTCGGCGATGAAGCCGCAACCGATCCAGGCCAAGCTCCAGCTCGCCGGCAACACGATCACTCTGGAGACCGGCCGGATCGCGCGCCTCGCCGACGGTGCCGTGATCGCGCGCCGTGGCGACGACGTCGTCCTGGCGACGGTCGTCGCAGCCCGCACGGCTCGGCCGGGGGTCGACTTCTTCCCGTTGACCGTCGAGTACCGCGAGAAGCTCGCCGCGGCTGGCCGGATCCCCGGCAACGTGCAACGTCGCGAAGGGCGGATCAGCGACAACGAGGTCCTCGTCTCGCGGCTGATCGACCGGACGATCCGCTCGCTGTTCCCCGACGAGTACCGCTGCGAGGTCCAGGTCCAGGTGCAGATCCTGTCCGCCGACCCGACGTCCGACGTGCATTCGTTGGCGCTGATCGCGGCGACCGCGGCGTTGCACATCAGCCCGGTCCCGGCGAAGGGCCCCGCCGCGGGGCTGCGAATCGTTCGGCACCGCGGCGCGTGGATGCCGTTCCCGTCGCTGCGCCACCGGCAGGAAGCCGATCTCGACTTCGTCGTGTCGGCCGGACCCGATGGACTGGTCATGGTCGAAGGCGAGGCCGACGCCGTCGCGGAGGCCGACTGCGTCGCCGCGCTGGCGCAAGCACTCGAATGGCTGCAGCGCGTCCAGAAGTGCATCACCGAACTCGCCGACGCGGCCGGAAAGCCGAAGTTGGCGGTCCCCGCGGCACCGGTGCTGCCCGACCTGCCGGCGGACGTCGAGACGGCGCTCGCGGCTGCGTTGACGAACACGAGCAAGGCCGAACGCGCGGCCGCCGTCGACGGAGCGCGCGCGCTGCTCGTCCCGGGCGACGACCCAGCGGCAGCGGCCGCGCTGCAACGGTCGTTCGACGAGCGGAAGTGGCACCTCGTCCGCGAGGCGATCCTGACCGACGGGCGGCGCCTCGACGGCCGCGGCCCGGCCGACATTCGTCCGATCTGGTGCGAGGTCGGATGGCTGCCGCGTCCGCACGGCTCGGCCGTGTTCACGCGCGGCGAGACGCAGGCGCTGGTCACGTGCACACTCGGCACGCAGGACGAGTCGCAGCTCGTCGAGTCGCTCGGCGGCGTCGACTACGAGCGCTTCCTGCTGCACTACAACTTCCCGCCGTACAGCGTGAACGAGATCCGCGCGCTGCGGGGGCCCGGACGGCGTGAGATCGGTCACGGCGCGCTCGCGCGGCGCGGGCTGGTTCGGATGCTGCCGACGCGTGAAGCGTTTCCGTACACGCTGCGGATCGAATCGGAGATCGCCGAGAGCAACGGATCCTCGTCGATGGCGACGGTCTGCGGCGGCACGCTCGCGATGTTCCACGCCGGTGTGCCGATGCGCGCGGCCGTGGCCGGAATCGCGATGGGCCTCGTGACCGACGGTGCGCGTTCCGCGGTCCTGTCCGACATCCTCGGCGACGAGGACCACCTCGGCGACATGGACTTCAAAGTCGTCGGAACGGCGGCGGGCGTGACCGCATTGCAGCTCGACAACAAGGTCGGCGGGCTGTCGATGGAGCTTCTCGCGGCGGCGCTGACGCAGGCCGCGCAAGGACGGCTGCACATCCTCGCCGAGATGAACGCGACGATCGCCGCGCCGGCGGCGGCAATGAGCGCGCATGCGCCACGTGTCGTTCGGACGCCGATCGTGCCCGAGGCGATCGGCGCGCTGGTCGGAACACGCGGCGCGAACATCAAGGCGATCCAGGCTTCGACGAAGTCGAAGATCACGGTCGACGACGATGGCGTCGTCCTGATCTACGCGGCCGGTGCGGACAACGCGCGCGCTGCACAGCAGCAGGTCCTACGCGCCGCCGGTGTCGTGCGCGCTGGTCGCTACTACCGCGGTGTCGTGACCGGCGTGAAGGACTTCGGTGCGTTCGTGCGGATCAACCCGTCGAACGAAGGCTTGGTGCCGATCGAGGACTTCGGCGATCGACGCGGAACCGACGGCCCGATCGAAGGCGCCGAGATCGTCGTCAAGGTGACCGGTGCCGACGACCGCGGGCGCTTGCGACTGTCGCGGCGCGAAGCGATCGACGTCGATCCAGCGTTGATCGAGTTCTGAGGTCGCGATCGGCGTCGTGGCCGCGTTGCGTCTGCGTCGCGGCCGCGCCGCGTTCGGACGCGACGTCGGCGCGGACACGCGCCGTCACTTGCTCGGTGGCTTCGCCTCGCCGCCGCTGTTGGGCGGACGCCGCAATGCAAACTCGTCCGGCACGAAGGCACCGTGCACGGTCTCCACTTGGCGCTGCACGGTCGTCTGTCCGGTCTTCGGGTCGTACGTCTTGACCTCGGTCCAACGCGTCGTCGTCGTCGAGTGGTCGGCGTGCTCCCACCATTCCTGCCCGGTGTGATCGATGATCTTCGAGACGATCGGCGGCACTGGCCCGAACTTGCTGTTGCGCTGCATCGGCGGCGCGTGCGGCACGCCATTCAGCAGCGGGACGTACGTCCCCTGCGGCGTTCGCGCACCGCTGTCCGAGAACGGCACCTTCATCGGGTAACGGCCGGGCAGCATCGGGCGCCCCGTCGGCGGCGCGACGGTCGCCGCAGGCGCCGGCAGTTTCGGAATGGCGACAGGCGCGATCTCGGGCGCTCCGATCGGCGTCTCGACTGCGGGTGGCGTGTCGGAGGCGACGTCCGGCGTCGTCTCCCCCTGTAACCACCCGACGACGGCGACCGTCGCGACAGCCGCGACGACGACGGCGGCAAGGACAAGCGGTTGCTTCGCACTCATGTGGGCAGCGTACCTCTCGATTCACGATGCGGCGGCGAGGCCGCTCTGCGGAACAAGTCGTCGCGGGTTGGCACACCGCGGCGCCGGAAACGCGAACGGACGCCATCACAGCGTCCGTTCGCGTCGAGAACCGGCGGCGAACCGCCGGGAAACGTCGGGCGGCGAACCGCCCTCGGTCAGCGCTTGATCTGCGTCCAGGCCGACTGCGTCGAGTCGGAGAAGCCCGACAGGTCGCTTCGCAGGATCAGGAACTCGGCACCGATCGCGAAGCCGATCGCGCTGGTCCCGAGGACCGGAATCGGCAGCATCGGACCGGCACCTTCGCCGTTGGCCGGCAGCGTGATGTTGTAGCCCGCGTTGACGAGCAGGGTCAGGCTCGGGTCCGCGAGGTTCATCTCGATGATCTGGCCGAACAGCGGGAACGACGCCGGGAACACGGCACCGGTGTTGAACAGAGCGATCGCGAAGTTGCCCGAGTTCGCCGCGCCGGCGAAGACGTCCCAGCCGAGCTGGCCAGCCGTCGTCGCGCTGTCGGACTGCGCGGTGCCGACGCTGTAGCCGGAGACCGACGGCAGCGTGACCGGATCGCGGCGGTAGCCCCAATCGGACTTCGCCGAGATCGACGCGCTGTCCTCGAAGTACGAACCCCACGTCACGCTGAAATCGGACGTGATCGGCG
>JAEYTU010000106.1 GCA_023433825.1 Planctomycetota bacterium | reverse complement strand
GTTGTTCCTCCGCGCCGCGCCGCCGACGAACTTCGACGAACTCGACGCCGCGATGCGCGCACTGGTCCCGTTCGCGGCGTCGTTCGCGATCATCGCCCGGGCCGTGAGTGCCGCGATTCCTCGCGTGGCGCGAACTTGATTGGGGTGCGTTCCTCGGCTCTGGCCGTTTGCCGGCGGTGTTGCGAGCGGCACGGTAGGCCCCAGCAAGCACTGTCCCATCGCGCCCCGCGATGTCGGCCTTCGCGCGAAGCGCGGAGGCCTTGGGTCTGCGGCCCGATCCCGGGCCGCGATGGGTCGAGCATTGGTTGTTCTCGCGCCGGTACGACTTCCGCGACGGCTGGACGACGTTCTTGAACCTGCTGCTGTTGTTCCTGCTGCTGTTCTACGCGTACCCGCTGAAGTTCCTGTTCACGCTGCTCAGCGTCTCGCTGTTCGGACCGATCGGCGAGATGACGCGCGACTCGCTGCTGGTCGGCTTCACTGGCCCTGACGAAGTCGTGCAGCTGTTCGTGTTCTACGGTGCCGGCTATGGCGCGATCTTCGCCGTCCTCGCGCTGCTGTACGTGCGCGCGCTCGCGTTCGCCGACGATCTCGCGCTGGATCCGGTCGAACGCTTCCTGACGCGTTCGGCGATCCATCAGGCGCTGATCCAAGCCGCCATCGCCGGCCTGTCGGTCACGCTCGCCGTGCTCGGCGTCGGACTTCGCGTCGGGCTGCCGGGCTGGCTGTACTGCCTGATCGGCCCGGCGATGGCGCTGCACGCGCGCCGCGAAGCGCGCGTCGTCGCGGCGCTCAGATCTCAGTAGCCGAGTCGGACGACGACGCCGTTCGACAGGTCCGCGCGGATCGGCGAGTCGGTCGGGAAGTGGAACGACTGCAACGCGAGTTCGAGTCCGACGAGCTGGCGAACGTCGGGCAGCGGCACGCCGAGTTGCCACGTCGGCGTCGTCGTCGGCTGCGCGAGGACGAACCAACTGCCGACGTCGAACCACAGGTCGCACCCGGCGACGCCGGCGTTGAACGCCGACCGCGTCGGCAGCCCGAGGACGACGATGCACGCGGTGCCGCTCGGCGCGTCGCGGCCCACGATCTGCCACGTTCCACCGAGGATCGGGCGTCCCGCGCCGAGCTCTGGCGCGAACGGGCCACCGTGGCAGTTGACCGGCCGCGTGACCGTCCCGGCGAGGATGCGCCCGGAGATGACTTGCCAGCCGCCCTGCGACGAGGCTGCGGTCGAGCTGCCGATCACGAGGTCGCCGAACCCGTCTCCGTCGACGTCGCCGAGCGACGCGATGTCGCCTTGCGAGAAGTTGAACTGCGCCGTGCTCGGCCAAGCCCCAAGTCGTCGACCGGTCGCGCCCGAGACGAAGACGACCGTCGGCGTCGTCGTCGGCAACAGCGGGTCGTACGACGTCCGAACGGCCAAGTCGGGACGCCCGTCGCCGTCGATGTCGGGCATCACGCAGAACGTGCCGGGCGAACTCGAGAAGTCGTCGCTCGGCAGCGCGTAACTGCGCAGCAAAGTGCCCGTGACCGCCGAGAAGACGAAGATGACCGGATTCCCACTTCCGCTGGTGTTCGCGCCGACCAGCAGTTCGTTGCGACCGTCGCCGTCCCAATCGGCCACGTGCACTTCGCGCGTCGTGAACATCGATCCGTTCGTCAGTGTGCGCTCGAAGCTGCGCAGCAGGCGTGATTGCGCGACGTCGTAGATCTCGAAGAAGCGTCCATCTGTTGTCGCGATCTCTGGGCTTCCATCACCATTGATGTCGCCGAGGTTCCAAAGGGTCTCTGCGGCACGCGGCGTCAGCGACAGCGTGCGCAACTGCGTGCCTGTGCGGCCGCTCATCACCCAGAGGTAGACCTGGCTGTTGATGGAGACCCCGATTGCGAAGTCGCTCCGACCGTCCTGGTCGACATCCCCGACGGTGCATGCCGAGGCCGAGTAACTCGGCCCAGCGCTGAGTCGATAGAGGCGATTCCCGCTCGCGCCGGAGAACACCTCGACGGGTCCATACGAGCTGAGGTATCCGATCGCGAAGTCGACCGTCCCGTCACCGTCCGCGTCGCCGATCGGATTGGCCCCCAGAGTTCCAAGCCCCCGAAACCCCGACGGCGGAGTCGTCGCGAACGTCGTCAGGACTGCGGAGTTCGCACCGGACACCAGCAGGACCCGACCGGCGCCACCGGCCGTCGGCTCACTGATCGCGAAGTCGCCGACGCCGTCCCCGTTCACATCGCCGACGGCGACGACCGCGGTGCCGAGGCGACCATCCGGTGTCGTCCCGTAGACCGTCGTGATGGCGCGTTGCGCCGCAAGCCCACTTGCGGCGAGCAGCAACGGAAGGGTTCGAAACAGAAGTGTGCGTGGCATGGTCGGCGACTCACGTTCGAGTGGGTGCGGGGGCGCCGCATCGTGTCGCCACCTCGCGAACCGTCAACCCGCGCCCGGGCTGGCTAGAGTCGCGCCGTCCCGCCGCCTCACCTCGCGGCGCGGACGTCAACCAACAAGGAGCTTCCCATGCAACGCCTCCGAACCAGCGCCAGTGCCATGCTCGCACTCGGCCTCGCTTCTGCGCTCTCTGCGCAACTCCAACCCGGTCAGTCGATCGCCGCGGTCACCGTCTCCGTCACGGGTGTGCCTTCGATCGGCGAGATGTACGCGATCGACTGGCAAGCGAAGACGTCGACGATGCTGACGCTGTCGACGGCACTGACGACCGAACGCCCGAACTGCGTGACGATGCTGAACGGCGTGATCGGCTTCCTCGGCACGAACCCGGTCGTCCCGACCGGGCTGCCGCCGATCCCGGGCGACATCTACCGCTTCACGATCGCCGGGAACGTCGTCACCGAGACCAAGCTCAACACGACGCCGACCGCCGGACCGAACGTCGCGCAACTCGCGCTCGTCGGTGGATCGATCTACTTCGTCACGCAGAACGCGACGAACGTCGGCGGCATCCTGCAGAGCATCCCGCAGGCCGGCGGTCCCGTGACGACGCACGTCGACCTGACGACCGTGCCCGGCGTCACCGGTCTCGCGAACTGCTGCACGGCGATCGGGACGAAGGTCTACGTCGCGATGTTCGACTCCGGCTCCGTCGCGACGAACTCCGGCGCCGTCGTCGAGTTCGACACCGTGACGAACACGCCGCGGGTCTTCATGCAGCTCCCGCAGGGCAAGTACCAGACGGGACCGACGACGTTCTTCAACACCGGGATCGTCCACGCGCTTCCCGACGCGACGAACCCGAACCAGATCGTGCTGCTCGGCGTCTACGGCGACCTGCTGTACGTCGACGTCACGACCGGCACCGTCACGCGCCACGACTTCACCGGCCCTGCCGGCGCGACGGCCGGAACGACCGCGACCAACCTGACGAACTCGTTCGCGTATCGCCCCGAAGGTCGCGACTTCGTCGTCGGATCGCGCGACGGGTTCGCCGAGGCGATCGCCGACGGGCGCAGTGCCGAGAAGATCGTCGGTGGTGTCGGCAGCTCGGCGACGCCGTCGCAGAACTCG
Organism: Planctomycetota bacterium; assembly: GCA_023433825.1. GTDB lineage: Bacteria > Planctomycetota > UBA1135 > UBA1135 > UBA2386 > JAEYTU01. The sequence continues at coordinate 5,087 of JAEYTU010000106.1, read as the reverse complement.
ATCGGCGGCATCGCGCACGTTCCGGCGACGCAGGGTCTCGACGAGACGATCGGCGCCGGCTGCCCCGGCACCGGCGGCTTCGCGTTGACGACGTTCGACACCGGTCTCCCCGCGGCCGGCAATGCGGCGTTCCGCGCGGCGACCTACAGCGGCACCGGCGGTGACCTCTGCGCACTGATCCTCGGCACGACGAACACGCCGATCGACCTGACGATCCTCGGGATGACCGGCTGCACGCTGCGCACGAACCTCGTCGTGACGATCGGCGCGACGCTGTCCGGTACCGGCAACGGTGTGGGGACCGCATCGATCCTGTTGCCGATTCCGGCGACCGGCGCCGGCGCGGTGCTCTACACGCAGTGGGCGGAAGTGCAGGCGACGCCGACGAACACGCTCGGCATCGTCCTCAGCAATGCGCGGCGCATGACCGTGCAGTGACCGACGGCCTCGCGGCTCAGTAGCCGAGCCGCACCCGGACGCCATTCGTCAGGTCTGCGCGGATCGGCGAGTCGGTCGGGAAGTGGAACGCCTGCAACGCGAGTTCGACGCCGACGAGCTGACGAACGTCGGGCAGCGGCACGCCGATCTGCCACGTCGGCGTCGATGTCGGTTGCGCGAGCACGAACCAGTTGCCGACGTCGAACCACAGGTCGCAGCCGGCGACGCCGGCGTTCGTCGCGACGGGCGTACCGATGCCGGCGACGACGACGCCCGACGTTCCGAGTGGGGCGCTGCGACCGCCGATCTGCCAGCGGCTGCCGAGCACGGGCCGCGTCACGCCGAGCTCGGGCGCGAACAGACCGTGGTAGCAGTTCGTCGGCATCACCCGCATCGCCGCGAGCGGGCGACCCGACACGACCTGGTAGCCGCCGCGGCCCTCGGCGACGTTCGGATTCGCGACCGCAAAGTCTGCGAATCCGTCGCCGTCGACGTCGCCGAGCGACAAGAGCCGACCCTCGCCGACATCGAACTGCGCGCTCCCGGGCCACACCGTCAGCCGCTCCCTCGTCCGGCCGGAGACCACAGTCAGCAGCGCCACAGGTCCGGGCAGCATCGGGTCGAACGTTCCGCCCGTCAGCAGGTCACGGACGCCATCGCCGTCGACGTCCGGCATCACGGTGAAGGTTCCCGGAGGCGTGCCCGTGTCGTCCAACGGCACCGTGAACGAGGTCAGCAACGCGCCGTTCGTCGCGGAGAACACCGAGAGGAACCTTCGAGTCCTTCCAACCGGAGGACCGCTGAGCAGGACGTCGTTCTTGCCGTCCTCGTTCCAGTCGAGGACTTCGACGGTGCGCAGTTCGCTCGACGGGTCGGGCACGGCGATCCGTGCACGACGAACGCCACGCGCGAGGTCGTAGACGTCGATCCGCGAGTGCGTGCAGACGACGACTTCGTCACGACCGTCGCCGTCGAGGTCGCCGACGTTTCGCAGAACCCCGCTCGTCGTTTCGCTGGTCTCGATCACGGCGAGTCGAACTCCGTCGCGTCCGCGGACGGTCCACAACTGGATTCGAGCGTTGACCTCGACGGCTGCGACCATGTCGGTGCGGCCGTCGTTGTCGACGTCGCCGGCATCGCAGATCGGACCCGTGTAACGGGACGTCGGCCCGAGTCGGTAGATCCGCGTCCCCGTCGCGCCCGAGAACACGTCGGTCACGTTCCCGCCGCCGTAGGCGACCGCGAAATCCATCGTCGAGTCGCCGTCGACGTCTCGTAGTGCGGCGACCTCACGTCCGCCGAACCAATACACGTTCGTGGAGACGATTCCGCGAAGCGTCTGCAGGGTCGCCCGCGTTCGACCCGAGATCACATAGACGGCACCGGGCGCAGTGAACGACGTCGTCGGCTCGCTGAGCACGAAGTCGAGGCCACCGTCGCCATCGAAGTCGCCGATCACGCGCGCGATGGTCCCGAGCCGCCCGTCGGACGTCGTTCCGTAGACCGTCGTGATGGCGCGCTGCGCCGGAAGACTGCTGGCGGTCAGGCACAGCAGCAGGAAGGGGAGTTGCGCGTGTGTTCGCATGGTCGAGGCTCGATCGGCGGAGTGCGGGGGCGCCGCATCGTGTGCCGGTGTCGTCAGGCGTCAACCGGGGTCGCGCAGCGCATCCACGTGCAGCGACGAACGTCAGTCGACGACGACCCCGGCCGGGTTGCTGAGACGCAGCCGGCCGGTCGGAATCGCGAACGATGCCGCTTGGACGACGACGGCCCTCCCGACGAGGGTCGGGTCGGCGGGTACCGGCACGCCGAACGTCGTCACGCCACTTGGACCCTGAGCCGTGCTGGCGACGACGACGAGCGCCGACGGGTCGACGAACACTGCGCCCTCGGAGACGGCGACCGGATCCGCCGGAGCGGCGATCGCGACGACGAACGGGTCGCCGGGCGTGGACGCGAGTCGGATCGAGAACGGTGTGCCGCGAGTCGCGCTGCTGGTCACGAGCGCCGGCAACGCGTCGACGACGACCTGTCCGCTGCCGGCGATGGGGGGCGTGCCTGCGACGGTGACGAAGTCGACGTTCGACGTGTGTCGCAACAGCCCACCCTCGACGGTGCACGCGGGCGCAGTCTGCGGGAAGCATGTCGACGACAGACAGACGCCGGACGTCAGCGTGCACGTCCGAGTGCCCGTGCCCGCCAGCCAGATCTCGCTCGCCGATGCCACGAGCGCCGGCTGCGGGACGAACTGCGTGCTTCCCGACGAGTACCCGTCGGTGCCGCGCAGCACGGAGTCGGTGATCCAGACACGCGAATCGGTGCAGCGCAGACCTGGGTTGCCGCCGGTCCCGGTCATCGGTCGAACGCCGACCGACGTGCTCGTGCCGAATGCGACGGTCGACCCGGTGATCGAGACTCCGTCCATCGTCGAGCCGGCGACGGTCACGACTGCGCACGTCTCGACGGCGAGCGCGGTGCGCGTCGGATGGCGCACGCGCAGCCTGGCGAGATGCACTCGGCCATCGCATCGACGCACCGCGGCGGTCGGGCTGCCGAACAACGAGGTCAGCTCGATGCCCTTCGCCGTGAACGTCTCGCCCGCCGGCACGTCGCTGACGACGAGCGCCGAGGTCGGCGTCAGCCACGGTGCGGCGATCACGACCGCGGGTCCGACGCCGACCAACGCGACCCCGCGATTCGTCGTCACGGCGCCGTATGTGCCGTCACGAATCAGGAAGACGTCGCGATGCTGCGCCTGTGCGAGGGCCGCGCCGAGGTCGACGAAGTGGGTGCCGGGTCCGTTGCTCGCATCGACGACGAACGTCCGCTGCGCCGCGAGCGGTGCGGCGAGCGCAGCGAGGAGCGAAACTGCGAACGCGAGGCACGCACGACCGCGGCGGGTGGGTGACGGCTGCATGTCCCGAGCGTAGCTCGGGTCACGCTCGCGCGGGCGATCAGGAGCGGCCGAGGTCGCGCTCGAGCAACTTCGTCCACTGATCGAAGTCGGTCCAACGCTTGTTGATCGTGTCGGCGTTCGCACTGTCGACGAAGTTCCGGATGTCCTCCATCGGTCGGACCATGTCGGAGATCGCGCGGTGGCTGTCGTTCGTCGCGCGCTGGAGCGCGTCGCTCGCCGTGTGCACGGCTGCGGCTGCGGCCTGTTTGTCGGCGAGTGCCCGCTTCAAGGTGTCGTAGAGCGATGCCAGCCGACTCTGATCGGCGTCCGACGACCGCGCCGCTGCGTAGGCCTGGGAGGCCGCATTCTCGCGAGTGTTCGCCTCGGCCAGCTTCGTCTGCGACTCCCACCAACGGTGGAACGCGGTCTGCACGATCTGGTTGCTCGCCGCCATGCGCGCGAGCAACTGCTCCTCGATCTGCTGCAGGCCGGCCAGCGGCTTGGCTGCGTTGTCGCGCAACGTCAACGCGGCGTTCAACTGTTCGCGCATCCAGCCGCGCGTCTTCGAGATCGCGTTCTCGATGCCGGCCCAGTCGCGGCCGATGCCGTTCGCGATCTCCATCCGAACGTCCTGACACTTGTAGGTCAGGTCGCTCTTGTAGTCCTCGACCTTCGAGTAGCTCGACTTCCGCGAGAAGTGCGCGATCAGGTTCCGCGCGTCGTTCGAGACCTCGTCGGTCAGTCGGCGCAGCGTCTGCGCCATCCGATGGATCTCCGATCGCTCGCTCTCGTACGGCCCCGACGCGCGCATCAACGTCTCGCCGATGTCGGCCATCGCCGACGACATCGCCGTCGCCGTGTCGATGATCTCCTTGCAGGTCGACTCGATCCGTGACTCGTCGCGATCCGGTTGGACCTCGTTCGCGAGGCTGCGCAGCTTCTCGAGATGCGTGCGCGCACGGATGTACTGAGCGGTCAGCGGTGCGCCGAGCGCGAGAGCTGTGACGAACGACAGCAGCACGGGAAGCAGACGGATCGGATGCATGATCTCGAGTTGGGGATGGAGGACGGAACGGGGGGAACTCATGGCAAACGCTCGATCGACTCGACGAGTAACTGGCGGCGCGGGCCGACGACGCCGCACAGGACATGACGCTGCTCGGGACGCGTCGTCGCGTAGCCCTTCGCCTGCTGGAGGACACGCGTGTCGCGCGTCCCCTTGCGGACGTAGCAACGCAGCGGAAGGCCGCCGCTGTCGGGGCCGTCCGGGCCGCCGGCGAGGAAGCAGACGTGGTCCTCGGCGGTGACGCCGGGCATCTGGAACATCGTGTCGAGGCGCTGGATCGCGACCTCGATGCGCACGCGCTGACCGGCCATCGCGTCCCACGCCGTCGCGTTCTTCGCGATCTCCCAGGTCGTCGGCGCGTACTCGTGCGTGACGACGTCGCGCGTCACACCGTCGAACGTCACGACGATCGGCACGACGCGCGCCCCGAAGATCGTCGTCGGCTCCTTCGCGAACAGCGCTGCGGTCGCCGGCAACGGATAGCGCGGCGCAATCGCCGGATCGGTGGCCGCAGGCGTCGGCGCGGCCGGCGCCGACGTGTCGAACGGATTGCGCGACGGTGCGGCCGGTGCCGGCGGGGGAGTCGCCGGCGGCGTCGAGCCGTCGAGGAACGGGTTGCCCGGCGGCGTCTCCGGCGTCGGCGCGGTGGCGGTCGCCGCCTTCGACACGGCGCGCACGGCGTTTCGC
>JAEYTU010000091.1 GCA_023433825.1 Planctomycetota bacterium | reverse complement strand
GTTTGGTCGCGGCGCATGGAGCGGCTCTGGAGGCCCCAGGAGACACGTCTCGTCCCATCGCGGCCCGCGCGAGATCGGCCTCCGCGCGCAGCGCGGAAGCTTTCGGCTGTGGCCCGATCGCGGGCTGCGATGGGATCCGCACACGAGAGTGCGCGAACGCACGCGACGCGGATTCCTGACGTTCGCGTCGTCGCGGCGACCCGGCAGAAGTTCGATCCCGTCGCGTGTTCGGGGCGTCGCGCAGCGGGCCGCGGAGGCCCGCCGCACCGGCATGGATCTTGATCTAAACTTCGGGGTGCCGTTGTGCCGTCCTTGCCCCCGAGGGGCGCGCTTTTCATCGCAGCGATGCTATGTTGCGCCGCCTCTCGCCCCTGCCGAAGGCACCGTCGTCCCCTTCCGTTCTGACCTCCTGAGGCCTGCCTACCGATGCGATCGATCGCCCTGACCGCCTTACTCGTTGCTGCGACGAGCTTTGCTTCTTGCTCCAACGGGGGCGGTACCACGGGGGGGCTCCGCCAGAGCTGCAGTGACGCGAACACCCAAGCGCTGTGTCTCGTCGCCTGCAATCTCGGCTGCTCCCAAGCCGGCTGCAGTCTGACCGAGATCGCGCAGAACCAGCCGCTGATCTTCAACTTCAACCAACCGATCGATCCTGCGTCGGTCACGACGGCATCGATCTCGATCAAGACGAGCAGCGGCGAGGAGCCGGTCGGCCAGTACCTGACGAACGGCACCGTCGTCACGTTCGTCCCCGATCTGCTGGTGCAGGGCGGCCAGAGCTTCTTCGGGTTCCGCGCGAACGAGACGTACGTCGTGACGATCGCCGGCGGCGACCGCAACCCGAACCTGCTGCGCTCGACGTCGGGCGACGTTCTGCCGCAGCGGTTCACGTGCAACCTGACCGTGTCGCGCGGCGTCATCGACCTCGACGGCAACCCGCCGCAGGGGTCGCTGATCACGCCGTCGAGCACGACGAACGTCCCGCGCAACACGCCGATCGTCGTCGAGTTCAGCGAGATCATCGACGCGACGCCGTTCCTTCGCTCGACGCCGCAGGACAGCCCGATGCGTGTCCGCCTGCGTCGCACGATCCCGGGTCCGAACGGTTCCGAGTGCAACCCGCTCGCCGAAGCGACGCTGCTGCCCGGCACGTGGCGGGTCGTCAACGACACCGCGCGTCAACGCTCGGTCGCGACGTTCGGCAACACGGCCGAACTGCCGTCCAACATCTGCGTCCAGGTCGAGATCACGAACTCGATCCGCGACCTCGCCGGCACTGCGGCGTTGCCGCAGGCGTTCCAATTCGTCACGGCGGCCGCCTCGCAGACGTTGCAGTCGCGCGTCGAGGACTTCCGGAACGACTTGCAACTCGAACGCACGGCGTCGTCCGGAACGTGGGGTGGCAATCGCGCCGTCCCGGGCCAACTCGGCGGCAGCGGCATCCTCGGTGACTTCGATGTTCGCTTCGGCCGCGAGACGGCACCGAACTCGAACATCTACGAGTGGGACACGACGAACCAGTTGATCCCGCAGTCGGCGACGCTGACCGGCGAAGCGATCCGCGTGACCAACGGTGTATTCGAGTTCGCGACGTTCCGCCTGCCGCGTGAGGCGACGCTTCGGTTCATCGGCACGATCCCGCCTCGGATCCTGATCCGCGGCGCTGCCGAGGTCGAAGGGAAGATCGTCCTCAGCGGTGCGAACCTGCCCGAGCACAACTCGGTGGCCAACGTCGGGCAGATCGGCGGCGCCGGTGGTCCCGGTGGCGCGCGAGGCGGCAACGGTGCGAACAAGGGCAGCGGCACCGGACACACGTCCGACTTCAACGGCCGCGACGGCGAGAACATCGCATTGCCCGCCGGTCACGCGTATGCGAACCGCGTCGCCGGAACCGGTGGCAAGGGCTCCGTTCAGTTCCCGCTCGACGGGCTGAACGCGTCGATCACCTACGGCTTCTTCAACATCTGGAGCATGCAGACTTCCGCCGGCGGCGGCGGCGGCGGGTACATGACCGCCGGTCTGCCGGGCGTCGCGCGCACGACGTACGCCAACAACACTGCGGATCTCGGCCCGCCGGCCCCGGGCGGAGTCGCGTTCGATCCGTTCCCGCTGCCGACCGGAGTCAGCACGCTCGATCACTTCTTGATCGGTGGATCGGGCGGTGGCGGCTCGGGGAGCAACCCGTTCAACACGTCGACGCAGCCCCCGACGATCATCTGGCGCAGCGGATCCGGCGGCCTCGGTGGCGGTGGCGCGATTGCCATCCGATGCGGCGGTGACTTCCAGATGGGCGAAGTCGGACTGGTCGAGTCTCGCGGCGGCAGCGGATTCCAGGCCGCGCTGACGACGAACTTCCCGGTCGGCGGCGGCGGTGGCTCGGGTGGGTCGGTCATCCTGCAGATCGGTGGTTCGCCGATCATGGGATCGTCGCTCGGCGTCGACGTCCGCGGCGGAATCGGTGGCAATCACAACGTCCCGGCGACGTTCAACCTGTCGACCGGCGGCGGCACGGGCGCGCCCGGGTACATCCGACTCGAAACGACGGGCACACCTTCGCCCGGCTTGCTCGGATCGGTCCAACCGCCGGCGACCGCGCAGAACGTCGCGACGCTCCGTCCGACCGACCGCGACGCGATGTCCGGCCAGCAGTCCAAGTGGTACTCGACGAACCAAGTCTTCGCGCCCGAGTTCGTGCGCTACGAAGTCGAGGCGACGGTGAACGGCAACCCGATCAAGTTCAGCGACGATCCCGCGGTCGGGGTGCTCGCGACCGACGGTCAGGCGATCCGGTTCTTCGTGCAGGGCGCGACGCTCGACGAAGCCGGTGTTCCCGATCCGAACTCGATCCGCCCGTGGCGCCGCTATGTCGGACCCTACGGTGGCGCGGGGCAGAACCTCAATGACGACGGCCGCGTCGGCTTCCGGTTCCTGCTGCTGTTCGATCGCGCGATCGCCGGCGAGATCGTCGTCACCAAGGTCTCGGTCTTCTACCGCGCGTGAGAGCCAAGGCACTCGCGCGAGGATGAGTTAGGCTCTCTCGTTCGCTCCGTCGCTCGCCCGCATTTTTCTGCTGCTCGCTGAGGGATTCATGCAGTTGCGTTTCCTGCCGACCCTGTCCGTGATCGCGGTCACCCTGTTCGGCGCTTGTTCCGGCGGTGGAGGTTCTGGTGCCGGTCTCCGCGCGCCGTCCTGTTCCTCCGCGTCGTCGACCGCGTTCTGCCTCGTCGCCTGCAACCTCGGGTGCTCGAGCACCGGCTGCGGCGTGACCGAGATCGCGCAGAACCAGCCGATCCAGTTGACCTTCAGCCGCGCCGTCGACCCGGCGTCGGTCTCGGCGGCGACGGTTTCGCTGCAAACGGCGAATGGCGAGCCGGCCAACGGCGAGTTGACCGTCAACCAGAACACGATCACGTTCACGCCGCAGGCGACGTTGCAAGGTGGCGTGACGCTCTTCGGGCTGCGGAAGAACGAGAACTACATCCTGTCGCTTCCCGGCGGTCCGGGAACGGGGCTGTCGCTGCGCTCCTCGTCGGGCGAATCGCTCGGTCAGCCGGTGACCTGCACGCTCAGCGTGTCGCGCGGTCCGATCGACCTCGACGGCGCGCCGCCGGTCCCGACGTTGGTCTCGCCGACGGCGACGTCCGGCGTGCCCGAGGACGTGACGATCATCGTCGAGCTGTCGGAACTGATCGACGCGCAGCCGTTCGTCGGTGCGACGTCGGCCAATGCGCCGATCCTCTACCGCATCCGTCGCTCGCGGCAGCCGGTCGGTGGGCAGCCGGGCGAACTCGAATGCGATCCGAACGCGACGGCCGAGGTCCTTCCGGGGATTCCGCGCGTGACCGTCGACAGCGCGCGCAACATCTCGGTCGTCACGATGCGTCCGTCGATCTCGCTGCCGAGTCAGGTCTGCGTCGAGGTCGAGATCACCGACCGCGTGCGCGACCTGTCGGGTCGGCAAGCGGTGCCGAAGACGTTCGCGTTCACGACGCGCCTCGTGAACACGGCCGAACGGACGATCGTCGAATCGTTCGGCAGCGACGCCCAACTCGATCGCGACGTCTCGTCGGGAACGTGGGGCAACGGCCAGGCACTGCCTGGCGCGATCGGCTACGACGGACTGCACGGCAGTTTCGACGTCTCGATCGGTGACGCGCGCGGCGGCGGCGAATTCGTCTGGGACGTCGAGAACTTCACGATCCCCGGCGGGCGCACGTTGTCGGGCAACCCCGAACGCGTGACCGACGGCATCTTCCGCTTCACGGACTTCGTGCTGCCGGAAGGCACGACGATGGTGCTGGCCGGAACGCGGCCGGCGCAGTTCTACGTCCGCGGCAAGGTCGACATCCGAGGTCGGATCGTTGCGAATGCGCCCGGTACGGCGGTCTACAGCCAAACGGCTTTGGTCGGTCAGCCGGGGGGCAGCGGCATCCTCGGCGGTGCACGCGGTGGTCAAGGCGGCGACGCCAACTCGCCGACGGGCGTCGGCGGGGGGCAGAACCCCGCGTTCAGCGGGCGACCCGGCGAGGACGTTCGGTTGTTCGCCGGCCATGCCTATGCGAGCCGCGCGGTTGGCACCGGCGGTCGTGGCTCGCCGATGAATCCGGCGTCGGGCCTCAACGCGGACGTCACGTACCGCGGCCTTGGTTTGACGACGTCGGCGCAGATCTCCGCCGGCGGCGGCGGCGGCGGGTTCCTGACTGCCGGGGGCGAAGGCCGCGCCGTCTTCAACAACACGACGCCGGTCAGCGGACTCGGTGACCCGGGTCCGGGCGGCGCGGCGCTGTCGCTGTTCCCGCTCCCGGCACCGACCGGCGGCCGGCAGGGCCTCGAACACTTCCTGATCGGTGGCTCGGGTGGCGGTGGTGCAGGCACGCATCCGTTCTTCTCGATCTCGGGCCAGAATCGTCAGTGGCGCGCCGGTCACGGCGGTGCGGGCGGTGGTGGAGCCATCGCGTTCCGAGCCGGCGGCGACGTCGGAATGACCGCGACCGGTCGGATCGAAGTTCACGGCGGATCGGGTCCGCAGGGGATCGCCGCACCGCCGGCCGGCCCCGGTGGTGGTGGTTCCGGCGGATCGGTCGTGTTCCAGTCCGGCGGCAACGCCCAGATGGCCGGAACGCTGTCGCTGATCGGCGGCCTCGGCGGGTTCACGAACGACCGCGTGACGTTCAATCTCGAGACCCGCGGCGGCAACGGTTCCGCTGGATTCGCGCGGCTCGAAGTTCCGCAGCAGAACCCCGGCGCCGGACTGATCGGCACCGTGGTGCCGCCGGCGACGCAGGAGAACGTCGGAACGCTGACCGACGCCGACCCGATCGTCGGCAGTCAGTCGCGCTGGTACTCGACGCGTCTGGTCTTCCCGCCGGAATTCCTGCGCTACGAGATCCAAGCGACGATCGACGGCAACCCGGTCGTCTTCAGCGACGACCCGGCTGTCGGCATCGCTGCCGACGAGACGCAGGCGCTGCGTTTCCTCGTCCAGGGCGCGCGCGTCAACGCCGCCAACAACGAAGCCGATCCGAGCACGATCCGTCCATGGCGCACCCGCGTTCGCGGCCTCGCGCCGTCGTTGAACACCGACGACGCGACCGGCTTCCGGTTCACGCTGGTGTTCAACCGCGGGATCGCGCAGACGATCGTCGTGCGTCGCGTGACGCTCTTCTTCCGGGGCTGAGATCGACCGGACGGCACCGCGCGCGACCAGAATCGCGCGCGGAGGAAGCGCGGGCACGACCGGCACGACCGGCACGGACGCCGCGCGACGGCTCCATGCGTCGCTGGTCTGGCTCGGACCGGATCGCGTGCTGGTCGACGTCGAGGTCGAACTGCGCGACGGTCGGATCGCGCGGATCGCGCCGGCTTCGCGCGGGCGTCGGAACGCTGCGCCGCCGATCGCGATCCTGCCGCCGCTCGTCGACGCGCACGTCCACCTTCAACTCGGCGCCGCGACCGGCCGCGCACGCCAGTTCGTGCCGTGGATCGGCGAGGTCCTCGCCACGCGCGCGACCGAAGGCGAGGACGTCTGGCGCGCGCGCGCGTACGACTCGCTGATCGGCCTGTTGAACGAAGGCACCCTCGCGGTCGGCGAGATCGACGCCTCCGGTGTCTCTCCCGACGTGTTGCGCACGCTCCCGATGCGTGGCCGGTGCTACCAGGAGGTCGTCGGCTACGACGCCGATCCGGCGTCCGCCGAAGCGATCGTCGCACGCCGTGCACGCGCGGGGTCGCGCGACTGCCCCGGTGGACTCTCACCGCACGCGCCGTACTCGGTGTCGCCGTCGCTGTTCACGGCGGCCCACGCGCACGGTCGTCCGCTCGCGATTCACGTCGCCGAGACCCCCGAAGAGATCGAATTCGTCGCGCGCGGTCGCGGCCCGTTCCGCCAATTGCTCGAACGTCTCGGCAAGTGGCGCGCTTGGCGCCGCAGCGGCGGTTCGCCGATCCGGTTGCTGGATCGACTGGGACTGCTCGGACCACGCACACAACTCGTGCACGCGCAGCACCTGCTTCCCGGCGACGCCGAACGGATCCGCAAGCGCCGTTCGCCGATCGTCGTCTGCCCGGGAACGATCCGCTGGTTCCGACGCGAGCCGCCGCCGGTGCACGAGTGGCTCGCGCGCGGAATCCCGGTCGCCCTGGGAACCGACTCCGCGGCCAGCAACGACGGCGTGTCGATGCGCTCCGAATTGCGCGTCGCGCAACGCCTTTGGCCGCGGATCCCGCCGCAAGTGCTGCTCTGGAT
>JAEYTU010000085.1 GCA_023433825.1 Planctomycetota bacterium | reverse complement strand
GTTTGGTCGCGGCGCATGGAGCGGCTCTGGAGGCCCCAGGAGACACGTCTCGTCCCATCGCGGCCCGCGCGAGATCGGCCTCCGCGCGCAGCGCGGAGGCTTTCGGCTGCGGCCCGATCGCGGGCCGCGATGGGACAGTGCTTGCTGGGGCCGCCGTTCCGCTCGCGACGAGGCGCACCAACGGACACTTCCAAGGAACGAACCATGCGATCTGTTGTCAGACGCGAAACGTCGCTGCACTTGCGGCCCATCGAGGGGCGCTGGTTTAGCACATGAATCCACCGGCTCCCAGGCTCCGAACGACGCGCGCGACGACTTCGCTTGACGGAGTCCGGTGACGCATCCACGATCCCCGCCCCCCGCTCCCGGCGAGGCCAACACACGCATGTCGGATCCGACTCTCCCCGCTCCCTCGGCGCCTCGTATCGAGCCGAAGCCAGAACGTCCTTCGGCCATCATCATCCGGCCCTGGCCGAAGGTGATCTTCCTCTACCCGACCCTGCTCGTGTCGCTGTTCGGCTGGGCGTGGTCGCTGATCGCCGAGTCGGGCGGCACGACCGGAGTCACGTTCGTCGGCAACCTGTGGATGCTCGTGTTCGTGCTGAACATGCTCGTGTTCGCATTCGACTTCTCGCGCATCAAGTCGATCACGATCCTGTTCGTCGTCCTCGCCGTGATCCTCGGCATCGGGTGGGCGAACACGCAATGGGGCTGGATGGAGGCGATCAAGTCCGGCTTCTCGTCGATCGACGTCCGGATGAACACGTGGTTCTACGGCTGCGTGTCGGCGTTCCTGACGCTCGTCTTCCTGCTCGTGCTGATCAACACGCGCTTCAGTTACTACGAGATCAACGCGCGCGAGATCTTGCACCACCACGGGTACCTCGGCGACATCACGCGACTGCCGACGCACGGCCTGCGCTTCAACAAGGAGATCTACGATCTCCTCGAGTACCTGCTGCTCCGAAGTGGTCGGCTGATCTTCTATCCAGCGACTTCGCGCGAGGCGATCGTCGTCGACAACGTGCTGAACGTGAACAAGGTCGAGGATCGCATCAAAGACCTGATGAGCGTCGTCGCCGTTCGTATGGCCGACGACACGCCGACAGTCGAAGAGCTGTGAACGGCGGCCGCCGACGCCGCGGCGTCAGCGCAGCAGTTCCTCGTTGATCGTGCTGTTCCACTTGAACCAGCGCGCATTGTCGTCGAGCGGGCCGAGGAGCAGACGTCCATAGCGTTCGGCCTTCGTCTGCACGACAGGATCGTCCGACTTGTCGGCGAGCAGCAGCAGAGCCGCCGTCAGGAACGAATGAGCGCCGCCGAGCGGCGAGTCGCCCCAACGCACGCCAACCGAGGGGTCCGAGTCGAACCGACTCGGCGGCACCGGTTGTCCGTCGACCGTGATCGGGACGTAGTAGCGCAGTCCGTTCGCGACGAGGCCGTAACGCGGATCCTGATGATTCGTGACCCACGAGTACTCGACCGTCGTCACGACGTCTTCGGCGATCTTCATCGCGACTTCGTCGTCGAAGAACACCGCGGCCGACAGGAACCCGTAGACGACCGGTCCGTGCTGCCACGGCATCATGAACGTGTGATTGGGGCCGAACTGCGTCCCTGCATAGCTGCCCTGCATCATCATCGCCTTGCTCGGATGATCCTTCCGACGCTGGGCCTCGACGATCTCCCGAATTCGGCGCTGTGCGTAGCTCTTGACCGACGGATCACCGGTCGCGAGGTACACGTGAACGAACCCGGTCATGCACCAGCCCTCGGCGCGCGCGGCCTGGATGCCGGACGTGAAGTACGTCTTCAAACGCATCAGCCCTTTCAGACATTCGCCGAGCAGACGAAGTTCTTCCTTCGCCCACGCGTCGCCGGTGACCGACCAGTAGTCGAACACGAGGTCGGTCGACCAGTGCTCGTGGTCGTACCAGTTCCACCCGTGCGCATCGTGATTGGGCACGACGCGCGTCCGATACGCGGAATACGTGTCATTGCGGAGGACGGCGCGGCGACCGAGCGACTCCGGCGACAGATCGCGCCCACCCTGGAACAACGGCGGCGCATCCCAGAGCTGAATCGCCTGCTCTGCGCCGACCTGCAACCCGTACAGGTGATACGGACGCATCGCCTGCGCCCACGCTTTCTGCTCGAGCACGGTCAACAGCCGCGGCTCCTGCCCCTGGATCGCACGAACGAGTTCCGGACTGACCGGCGCATTTCGCGGTGTGCCGGTCGTCGCCGTGCCCTGCACGTCACCGAACGTCGCGAACGTTCCGAAATGATTGCGTCCGCGCCACTCGTTCCATTCGGAGGTCGCACGCTCCTTCGCGTTCGACGGCCCGGTCACCGGACCGCCATGAAGTCCCAGCGCGCCGGTGCCCTGCCAGGTCGCGAGGTCGGCGAGCGGCATCAACGGCTCGGTGTGGAACGCGCCGAACGTCGTTCGCCACTGCAACTTCGCCGGCTCGGCGCCGGCAGGGTTCTCGATGCGGACGTGGAATCGGTAGCGACGCGTCTGGCCGTCGTCGATCCACGTGTTCGACATCACGCGGAACGCGCGCCAACCGCCACCTTCGGCGACCTCGGCGCCGACGGCGTGCCAATCCGGCCGCTCGGCCTTCGCCTCGGTCGCGCCGCGGACTCGGAACGTCGCTTCGTTGACGTCGACCGCCAGCAGCGGACGCAGATTGCGATCCTGACTCGAACCTGGGTCGTCCGTGCCGAGGTAGTCGTTGCCGAGCACCCAATCGACGGTCACGAACGGCATGTCACGGAACTCGTAGACGTAGAACGTCGACGTCAGATAGTCGCGACCGATGCCGCCACTCGCCGCCGTGTGATAGACGCGATGACGCACGCAGCGGACGAGATAGCTCTCTTGCACGACTTCGCCGGCGCCGCTCGTCGTCGCCTCGTAGGCGACGCCGAACGTGTCCCGCACGCGCGCGCCGAACAGCAGGTTCGCGCCCGCCGACGTGACCCACTCGTTCCGGACGAACGGCCCCGACAACGGCTGCACGTCGCGCACGACCTCGTAGGTGCGCGTCTCGTTCGCCGCGAGCGTGTCGGTGAACTGCGCCTGCGCGATCCGCACCGATCCGTCCGGCCAGTACTGCAGCGGCAACCAGGCCGCTTGGATGCCGCGAACTCCGACAGTCGCGAGCGACGGGACCATCCCGCGCGTGAACGGGACCGACGCTCGCACCGTCTCGGTGCGGGCGACGTTCGCATGATTGCGGACGAGGAACGTCGGCGTCAGCGTCAGGTTGTTGCCGAATCCCCCACCGCGACGTGTGCCGCCGCCGTCACCGCCATTCCCGCCGCCGCCGGTGTCGGTGCCACCAGAACCGCACGCGGCGAGACCTGCACACAACAACGACAACCACCAACCGGTGTGCGGACGACCGCGCGACCCGGAACGCTCCCCTTGCTTCCCCATGTCGCGAGGATCGACAGCGAGCGTCGATCGATGGAGTCGCAGTCTGCGACACGTCCCGAAACGGGCTTCCCACTTCTCGACACGTCGCTATCCTCCGCCGCGTGCCCAGGCAACGACCGCGGCGCGAGAGTGGCGGAATGGCAGACGCGCGGGATTTAGGTTCCCGTGGGTAATCCCCGTGAGGGTTCGAGTCCCTTCTCTCGCACCATCTCACGCTTGCTCGCGCACCGCACCCGCACCGGAACCCGCAACCTGCGCCGCCCGCGTGCCGCGAAAAAACTTCGGACGTGACGCTTGTGACGTCGCGCGGGCGCGGCGAGAACTTTCGCGACCGCCTGCTAGTGTTCGCGGCCCCGAACTGACCGAAGCGACCAACCCAAAGCCGATCCGACCCAGCGACCAATGACGCACGTCATCGCCCAACCCTGCATCGATGTGAAGGACAAAGCCTGCGTCGACGTGTGCCCCGTGGACTGCATCCACGGCGCCGACACCGACCCGCAGCTGTTCATCAACCCGACCGACTGCATCGACTGCACGCTGTGCGTCGACGCTTGCCCCGTCGACGCGATCTTCGCGGAGGACGACCTTCCGTCGAAGTGGGCGCACTTCAAGGCGACCAACGCCGCCTACTTCCAGAAGCAGGCGTGAACGCGTCGCCCCCGGACGCGCTGCCGCGCCGGGACGAGGACGACGCGCGCTGGTCGCGGCAAGAGCGCTTCCACGCGATCGGCCGGACTGGCCAACGACGGATTCGCGACGGACGTGTGCTCGTCGTCGGCGTCGGCGCGCTCGGGACCCACGTTGCCGAGCTGCTCGCGCGCGCCGGAGTCGGCGCACTCTGGCTCGTCGATCGCGACGTCGTCGAGCTGCACAACCTGCAGCGCCAGGCGTTGTTCGACGAGGCCGACGCCCGCGACGGGACGCCGAAGGCGATCGCCGCAGCGCGGCACTTGGCGGCCGTCGCGTCGACCGTCGACGTGATTCCGTTCGTCGCCGACTACGACGCCGACGTGCATGCCGCGTTGCCGGGCCGGCCCGACATCGTCGTCGACGGGACCGACAACTTCGCGACGCGATACCGGATCAACGACCTCGCCGTGCGCGACGGCATCCCGTGGGTCCACGGCGGCGTCGTCGGTGCGCTCGGCAACGCCTTCGTCGTTCTGCCGGGCCGCACGCCGTGCCTGCGGTGCTGGCTGCCCGACGCGGCGCCGGCCGGCGACCTCGCGAACTGCGAAACCGTCGGCGTCCTCGCACCCGCCGTGACTGCGGTCGCGGGCTTTCAGGCGATGGAAGTCCTGAAGCTGCTGATCGGCGCCGACACGGAGGTCTGCACCGGGGCGTTCACGGTCGACGCTTGGACGCACGCGCATCGCGTGCGGATGCGCGATCGGCGCCCCGATCCGACCTGCGAGACCTGCGGCGTCCACCGGTACCCAGCGCTCGCCGAACCGCCGCGTCGCGCGGTCACGCTGTGCGGACGCGACGCGGTCCAAATTCAGCCGGCCCGGCGAACGACGCTCGACCTCGTCGGTCTCGCCGCACGACTGAACGGCGTCGCCACGAACGTCGAGTGCCGCCCGCAACTGCTTCGCTTCGCAACCGAGGGCGTGCGCTTCACGGTGTTCGGCGACGGCCGCACGCTGCTGTTCGGCGTGCCTTCGCCCGAGCGTGCGCGCATCCTGTTCGATCGTTACGTCGGCGCCGACTGAACGCCGGACGACCGCGCACCGTCACCGCCGCAGATCGTGGCCCGACGTCGAGGCGTGCGTGCCTTCCACGTGCACGTAGAACTCCAACGCGACCTGGAAGACCAACGCGTTCGGGTCTTGGCGCTGCGGGAGGTAGACCTCGCGGCCAAGACCGAACTTCGCGCGGCCGAGATCGCTGCCGGCGAGCAACAGATCGCGAACGAGGGCGTGTCGCAGTTCGAGGATCGTCGCGCCCGGATGCTGCCCGCGACGCCAGAGCACTTGTTCGACGGCCCGAGCGATCGCGGCGTCGTCGGCGCGCCCTTCGACGGCCGCGCGGAACGCGGCGTCGAGCTGCGGATCGGTGACGGTGATCTGCGGGACGTCGCCGGTCTCGATCGCGCCGAGCCGTAGCCCGATCCCTTCCGGAACCGATCGGAACGCATCGACGACGACCGCCGGAACCGACCCGCCGTGCAACCGACGCCAGGTCAGGGCCAGCGCCGCGGCACCGCACAACGTGCGATCCGCGGCGAGCGATGCGGCGCCGGCCTCGAGCGCCTCGGCGGGCGCCGCCAGACAGAACAGCACGACCTGTCGCGCGCGTTCGGACTCGGGCAGGCGCGGCGACGGCGCGGGTCCGAGCCATTCCCGCGCGTAGGCGATCTGACGACCGGTCGGATGGAACGCGAACGCCGTGACCAGTTCGGGCGCCAGCGTGTCGATCCGGGCCGTCGCGGCGCCGGGATCGGCGTGTCCACCGAGGAACTGCGCGGCCGCGGCCCGAACCGGATGCCACGACGTCGACGTGTCGTTCAGCGCTTCGAGTGCCGCGGCGATCCGGCGCGCGTCGTCGAGGCGGCCGACGTCGCCGAGCAACCATGCGCGGAGCACCAACGCGCGCGCGTTCTCGAATCGTCCGCTCGCGCGCGGCGGGCTCCACGTCGCGGGCGCGGCGTGGCACAGGACCGCGACCGCCTGCAGTCCTGCGTCGTCGTGGCGAAGCCACGTTTCGGGAACGGGTCCGCGCGAGCGATGCCGGGACAGGGCGAGTCCGGCTGCGACCTGGACGCTGACCGGATCGTTCGCACTCGTGGCGCCGAGGACGTTCGCCCCGTTGCCGTCGCGCGGTCGACCGAGCGCGACCGTCAACAGTCCGAGGAACTTCTCGTCGTTGGTCGGGACGCGCGTCGTGCCGGCGAACAGCCAGTCGCCGATCGGCGGCGCATCGGTCAGCGACTGCGCGCACAGCAGGACGTGCCGACGCTTCAGGTTCGACTCCTTCTCCCATGCGGCG
The DNA here is from genome assembly GCA_023433825.1 of Planctomycetota bacterium. Lineage (GTDB taxonomy): Bacteria > Planctomycetota > UBA1135 > UBA1135 > UBA2386 > JAEYTU01. The sequence goes on along the minus strand of JAEYTU010000085.1, from coordinate 1,362 downwards.
ACCAGCGCGGGTCCGGCCGCCGGTCCGAGCTGTTGAACTTTCCGCCACCCCTCGCGCCATGTCTGCGGCGTCTCGGGATGGAACGGCTTCAACAACGCCCGCAGGAGTTCTTGATTCGACTCGTCGACGACGAGCGCCGAGCCCGGTCCCTCGCCCTGTCGTCCAGGACAGGCTTGAGGGTTCGGCGAGGGCCAGCCGATAGACGCGGCGATCAGGAGGAACGGAACGCAGCGCCGTCGGTGCGCGCGGGAGTGATCAGGGAGAGGCATGGAACGGACGGCAGCAGCGCTCGAGAACGAAGAAGTCGACTTCCTGCTGAAGTCCGAATCGGGCGCCGCCGTCGCGTCGTCCGCCGAGGTCACCATGCGCGGGGACCTCGAGCAGATGAACCTCGCGGACCTCTTCCAGACGTTCGCCATGTCGAAGATGCAGGGGCGACTGCATCTTCGCACCGCGGTCGAGCATCGCGACATCTTCTTCCTGGATGGGTTCGTCCGGAACTTCATGCCGGCGCGCCTGGAGACGCGTCGCCTCGGCCAGCAATTGATCCAGGCTGGCCTCGTCAGCGTCGAGCAGATGCGCACGCTGCTGCTCGAACAGAAGCGCAGCCGAAAGCCACTCGACCAAGTGGTCGCCGACTCGGGGCTCGTCGACACGATGCAGCTCCAGGAGATCACGATCGGTCTCGCGGCCGAGGACCTCTACTCGATCTTCACGTGGGCACACGGGACGTTCGAGTTCTACAAGGGCCCGTGCGAGGATCCGGTCGTCCAGCAGCGGCTCGAGACGCTCCATTCGTTCGAAGGCAGCGGCTTGCTGCTCGAGGTCGCGCGACGTTCCGACGAGTGGGAACGAATCGTCGAGGTGCTGCACAGCCCGGACGAGATCGTCCAACAGGTCGACGGCGTCGACACGAGCGGTCTGTCGGCCGACGCAGCGTCGGTGCTCGCCGCCGTCGACGGCCAACTCAGCGTTCGCGAACTCGGCGAGACCAGCCGCTTCGGACTGTTCGAGACGGCGCGGCTGCTCCGCGAACTTCGCGCCGGCGGCTACGTCGAGCACGTCGACGACGAATGGGTGTTGCAGGTCGCCGACCTGCACGTGCAACGCGGCGACGTCAAGCGCGCCGTCCAGACCCTTCGCACGCTCTACGACCGCAGCGCACTGCGCGAACTCGACGTCACGCGTCGGATGTGCGCGCTGCTGCACCGGTGTGGCGAGTCGAAGCTCGCGGCGCGCTTCTCGATCGAGGCGACCGAGGCGGAAGAGGAACTGAACGAACGGCTCGAACTGGCGCGTGACGCGCGTCGCTTCGACAGCCGTTCGGTCGAAGTGCTGACGTGTCTGCGCGCGATGCTGCAG
>JAEYTU010000083.1 GCA_023433825.1 Planctomycetota bacterium | reverse complement strand
GACCCAGCACGACGCCGAACCGCTTCATCGCCCCTCCATGACTTCGGCGAGCGCGCGTCGCCATTCGTCGGCAGCGATGCGCACCTCGACGTGCACCGCATCCGGCGCGATCGGCGGCGTTGCGTGTGCGAGTGGGCGACTGCGCACCGCCGCTTCCCCGACCCCGCGCACGAGGTGGACCGTCAGCCGCCGCGCGCGGACGCCGACCGGCAGGTGCAGCGTGGCATTCCGCGTCGAACGAGCCACCAGCGGCGGCTGCAACAACGCGGCGCGGCTTCCCATCGCGGACGGCGCCGCGTACCCGGCGTCCACGTCGTCCGCCGTTCGCACGAACTCCGCCTCGATCCGGACTCCGTTCGGCAATGCGTCTCCGCCGACGAACGTCAGCTCGACCTCCGGCCACGGCGCGAGTGTCACGTCGACCGTGCCGATGACGTCACGCAGTTCCACCGGCACGCGACCTGCCTTCGCGACGAGCAGGTCGACACGATGTCGCGGAACGGCGAGGACGAGTTCACCCTCGTCGAACCGATGACCGTTCCAGACCGCGTCCTGCGCCTGCGGCATCGGGAACGCCACCGGACCTCGCGGGTCGGCGCCGGTCCGCCCGCGATCCTCGGGGTCCGTCGAGCGCAGCCGCACCGTCGTGACCTTGTCGCGAAGGTCGATTTCTCGCAGTCGCGGATCGCCGCCGTCCGGCTCGGGCACGACGACGTCGGGAATGACATGGATCGGCGTCGCAAAGCCGGGCACGCGGAACTCGATCACGTGTGTGCCGCGCGGCACCGGGCGCCATCGGATGTCGACACGGCCGTCGCTGCGGCGCTCGAAGCGCCCGTTGCGCGCATCCGCTCCGTTCCGCAGCACTGCATCGAACCCGCGCGTCGACGTCGGCCAATCGTCTGGCAGCACGACCGTTGCCGTGACGACCGATCCCGGATCGACGGGGATGACGAGATCGCGCGCGCCGTAGACGAACTCGACCGGCGCGATCGGCAACTGGCGGCCACCGAGCACGTGGAGTTGCAATCGCCCCGGGACGGCGTCGCCGGTCACGACGAAACTCCCGTCGCGTTCTTGGTGCGTCAGGAAGTGTTCGACCGGCCCGAACGACTCGTCCGCATCGACACCGGCGGGCGCGACGCGCGTGACATGGCAGAGCACCGGGAACGGGCGCACGCCATCTGGGAACAGGAACCGTCCCGTAGCGACGAGTGGCGCAGACTCCATGCGCAGGTCACCGAGGTCGTTCGGTCCGACGGCGAATGTTCGGCGCCCGAGCACTTGACGGACCGGAGGACGACTAGGGGAGTGGCACACGAAGCTCCCGCGCGTCAGTGTCATCCCTTCGGGCGGTGCCTCGAGAACGATGGCGAATCGTCCTTGCGCATCGGTCGGCGCGATCAGTGCGCTGCTCTTCTCCGCACTCTCGTAGTCGAACACGACGCGAGGACTGACGACCGGAGTGTCGTCCGCATAGCGCAGGCGGCCGATCAGCAGTACCCGATCCTCCGGCATCGCGAACTCGAGGCGCAGTTCCTCTCCGGGCTGCGTCGGTCCCGCGAACGGTTCGATCGAAATACCGCCGAGCCTCGCGGCGAGGGCGAACGTCTTGCCGAGCGGGACGTGTGCGAATCGCGTCCAGCCGTTCGACGAGATGCTTCGAGTCCACGTCTGGCGGAGCGGCGAGACCGGCCCGCCGACAAGACTGAGTTCCAGCCGGTCGGAACTGGCAAGCGGGACGCCGCGCGAGTGCAGACGCAAGACCAGCGACCCCGTCGGCGGCAGCCGCAACACGATCGGATCCGCCGGCGGGGCCCTCCGATCGAACGTCGCTGCCACCGACTCGAGCCCCGGCACGGCGACGTGAACCTGCCACACCTTGTCGCCCGCCGCGGGCGACGCGTCGGCCGCGTCGCCCATTTGAAGGTGATCGAAATGGGCGAGCCCGTCCGGCGGCACCGTGTGGCGATGCTCGTGGTTGTCAGTGAACTCGCCGGCGGCGTTCCCGCTCGCGATCCCGACCGGCACGTGAAGCGCAGGGCGCCCGGTCGCGTCGAGCACTTTCACCGTCAGCGTGCGATCCGGAACGAGTGCGAGTCGGTGCCGCGCCGGCGGGGAGGCAGCCGAGCCCGGGAGGCGGATTTCGCCGTACAGAGCACCGTGCAACGCGACGACGTGTGTCGGCGTCAGACCGAGGTGAACGCGCGCGACGCCGTCGCCATTCGTGCGCGCAGTCCACCCGAACCTCCGCCAAGCCTGCGCGTGCGTCAGTCCCGCGCGTTCGTCGTCGGGAAGCGCGGCCACCGCGTCGGCGACCACTTCGTCGCCGAAGACGACCTCGACACCGGCGAGCGGCGTGTCGGTCGCGGCGTCGACGACGAGGACGTCGGCGAGCGGCGCGTCCTCGGGGAACGGGCGCGGCGCGGGCGCGGCGGCCGGTGCGTCTGTCTCGACACGCGCGGGCGAAGGTGCCGCGCCATCGTCGACCTCGGTCGCGGCGTTCGCCGCTGGTTCGACCACCGGGCGCGTCGAAGTGTCGCTGCGTGTCGGCCCGACATCGTTCGACGTCGGCGCGGGTCGATCGCGCAGCGCGAGCCAGCCCAGCGCGGCGACGGCGGCGACGAGGAGCAGCGGTAGAAGGTGTCTCGCGTTCATCGCGGGCGCTCCGTCGTCGAAGTCAGCTCGGTGATCGCGCGTTGCAGCACGTCCGGAGGAATGTGCACGACGACGGGTGTCGGCGACGGCGAGATCAGCGGCGCATCGAATCGCAGAGCGACCGAGCGTCCGCTCGCCAGCTCCGTCAACCACATCCGCAGCGCGCGCGGTTCGTCGCCGATCGGCAGCGTCACGCGACCATCGTCGGCGACGCAGGTCGGCGTCGGCGGGTGCAGCAATGTCCGAAGGTCGCCGTTCCACTCGCCGAACGGACTCGACGCGATGGAGCGCCGTCGTTCCGCGGACGGTTCGAACGCGGCAGACACCCGATGCGTGCCACTGAGCGAAGCGACGCCGTCGAAAGCGATCTCGACACTCGCCCACGGTTCGCGCCGGACGTCGACGGTGCCGTGAGCGTCGCGCAGCAGCACCGGCCGGCGATCCGGGCCGGCGACGAGAAGGTCGATCGGACGATCGGCGGTGAGCAGGTCGATCTCGTCGACACCCATGACCCCGCGCCATGTCGTGGACGCCTGCGGCTGCGGGAACACGGT
>JAEYTU010000051.1 GCA_023433825.1 Planctomycetota bacterium | reverse complement strand
GGGCGTTCGCGATCCGGCGATCGAGGAGAGCTATCGCCAGAAGGCCGCGGAACGCAACGCCGCGGCGCGGGGGCAGACGTTCGAGGAGGCATTGATCACGATCGATCAGTCGCTCGACGAGTACACGAAGGCCCGCGTCGGCGCCGGCAACGAACGACTCGAACAACAGGCGGACGCGCTGGCGCGCTTCCTGAACGGAGCGGCGAACAAGCACTTCGACGCGCTGATGAAGGCGGCCTCGGATCCCGAGTACGGCCGCAATCGCGCGGTCGCGTTGGCGGCACTCGGGTTCTCGCAGCGCCGCGAGCCGCTCGACCTGCTGGTGTCCGCGCTGGCCGACAAGGAGTCGCTGGTCCGCAGCAATGCGGCATTCGCGCTCGGTGAGCTGACCGACCCACGCACGCCGGCCGCGGCGCTCGGTCGTCTGATCGAGGACGACGCGCAGCCGGACCTCGTCCGGATCAGCGCCAGCCGCGCGCTGCTGCGTCTGCAGCTGAACGCGTTCGACACGAAGGAGATCGCGCCGATCTGGTCGCGGGTCCTGTCGGGACCGGTCCAGGACACCGAGCCGGCGGTCCTCGTGCACGCGATTCGCGGACTCGGAATGACGCGGGATCGCAGCCATGTCGCCCTCGTCGAACCGGCCATCCACCACCCGGATGCGCTCGTGCGCTCGGCGGCTGCGATCGCGCTCGGCCGCTTCGGCGATCCCGCGGCGCACAAGACGCTGCTCGTGTTGCTTGGACCGAACGAGTCGAACCCGAACGTCCGCCTCTGCGCCCGCAAGGCGCTGCAGGCGCTTGCCGGCGGCGCCGACCGTGTCTACGACGTCGAGCAATGGCGCAAGTTGTTCGAACGCGGCGGCTGATCGCGACGGCGTTCGCGCCGATCCTGGCGGTGGCGCTGAGCGGCTGCGGCGGCGAGAGCAAGACCGTCGCGACGATCGACGCCGCAACCGCCCGTTCGACGCTCGCTGCGGTCGTCGAGCGTCACCATGGAATGCTGCGCGGGACGATGGGGACTGCGCTCGTCGAACTGCGGGAGACCGAGTCGGGACCGGCGACGCAGATCCTGTTCGCGGCGCCCGATCGGATCCGAGTGCGTGTCGACGGCACCTCGGACGTCGTCGTGCGCGACGGCGACCGCGTGACGCGGCACGCCACCGGCGCAGCGCCCGCCGTCGTCGACACCGCGCTGCGCAACGAACTGATCGCGCTGTGCGACGTGCTCGAGCTCGTTCTGCTGCTGCCGCTGTACGACGCGCCGCGGTGCGACGGTGGAACGGCGAACGAGCTGCCGTTCGCAACGGCGCGGGGGGAGTTCGTGCTGACGACGACGCCCGACGGCCGCCCGCAGACGCTGAAGGGACCGCGCGCCACCGTTCGCTTCGACGAGTGGATCGAAACCGGCCTGACGGTGCTGCCACGCGTCGTGACGACGGAACCTCTGGGCGTCAGGCACGTCCGCATCCTCGACAGCGGACTGCGGCTCGACGAGCGGACGTTCACCGACCCGGCGCGCAGCGAACCGGTCGACGATCGCGGCGCGACGCCGACGACGCCTGGTGACGATCGACCGCGCGTGCCGACCGTCGTCCCGATCCCGGCGAAGCGCTACCTCGTGCTCCCGGACGACGGCGACTGGACGAACCGGATGCGTGCGATCGGCGACGCGGGGCTGCGATTGCACGGTGCGGGGCAGCGACCGGACGGGCTGCCGACGTGGTTCCCGCTCGACGGCGCGCCGGTGATCGGGATCCCGTTCACCGCGACCGGGGCGAACGAGTTCGCACCGAAGTCGTCGGAACGGCTGCACACGATCGCGGCGCACGACGCGCTCGTCGTCGCGGTCGGACCAGGCGAATGGGCTGCGCTGACGCAGTCCGGCGAACGTCGGCTCGTGCACGCGCTGAGCGCGGTGCGACGTGCGGCGGGTGCGCCGCTGCGCGTGATCCCGTTCGTCGCTCCCGGTGGTCCGCCACCGGACGCCACGGCGCAGAAGGCGCTCGAACTACGACTCGAACTGCCGCTGCGGTGACGGTCCGCAGCGCGCCGCACGACTCACCGGAGTTCGCGTAGCGCCCGCGCGACGCGCGGCAGCACGGCGCGAATCTCGTCCTCGCCGACGGCGCCGATGCTGAGGCGGAACCAGCCGTCGTCGCCGGTCACGCCGAACGCCTGGAACGGGACGATCGCGAACCCGGCCGCGCTCAGCAGATAGCGACGCACGTCCTCGTTCGTGCGGAGTTCGGTGCCGTCCGGCGTTCGCTTGCCGAACGCGTGGAACCGCGCCGACAGGTAGATCGCGCCGGCCGGGGCGAGGCTCTCGACCGGAAGCCCGTCTTCCCGCATCGCGACGAGACCGTCGTGCAGCAGTTCGAGCCGCGCGATCGCCGCCCGTTGCATCGTCGCGTGGTAGGCACGGATCGCGCCGGTGTCGGCGAGGAACTTCGCCGTCGCGACCTGCTCGGCGCGCGGCGCCCAGGCGCCGACGTGGCCGAGGATCGCCGACATCCGGTCGACGACGTCGGCCGGACCGACGGCCCAACCGACGCGCACGCCAGTGGCCGCGAAACCCTTGCTGATCCCGTCGACGAAGATCGTGTACCGCGCCATCTCCGGATCGATGCCCGGCGGCGTGACGTGCGCCGTCTCGCCGTAGCACAGCATCCAGTAGATGTGGTCGTACATCAGATAGAGCGGCCGCTCGCCGCGCGTCGTCCGCGCGCGGTTCTCGTCGAGGACCATCTCGCAGATCTCGCGCATCGCGTCGTGCGCGATCGCCGTTCCACTCGGGTTCAGCGGCGAGTTGATGCACAGCAGACGCGCACCGGCGATGAACGGCTGCAGCGCCGCGCGCGACGGCAGGAACCGCGTCTCGCGATCACACGGCACCGGCACGCCGACGGCGCCGAGCATGTGCACGTAGTGATTGTTGTTCCAACTCGGCACCGGGTAGACGACGCGATCCCCCGGGTCGACGACGGCGCGATACGTGCCGTAGATGATCGGCCGCGCACCAGCCGCGATCAGCACGCACTCGGTCGGATACGAGAGCCCGAGTTCGCGTCGATAGAACTGCTGCACGGCCTCGCGCAGCTCCTGCATCCCGTTCGACGGTGGGTAGTTCGTCTCGCCGGCGCGGTAGGCAGCGACGATCGCATCGCACAGCGCCGCGGGGATCGGGAAGTGCTTCGGATCGAAGTCGCCGACCGTCAGGTTGCAGATCTGCTGACCGCCGCGCACGAGCGCGCGGATGTCGGCGGCGATCTTCAGGATCTCGGAGCCGACGAGACCGCGCGCCATCGTCGCGACGTCGGTCACCGGGGGCTTGCGGTCGGGGCGAGCGAACGGGGCGAGGTCGATCGGCGTCTTGTCTGAGTGCGGCATTGCTACGACTGCGGGTTCGGTGGCGCGCCGGCCAGTCGGGCCGGCGAACTGCGCGCGACCCGACACGATGCCAGGAAGGCGCCCCGCCGGCCACCTCCTGCGACGGTCACTCGCGGAACGAGACGATCGCCGTCGCCAACGCCGCGTCGAGTTCCTGCACCTTCTGCTGCTCGGTCGCGAGCGTCGCGTCGAGTTCGTCGAGGCGCTGCATGCCCTTCGTCAGTCGTTCGACGTACTGGTCGCGGAGGCGACGCTCCTCGGGGGAGTCTCGCAGGACCTGCATGTTGCGGCGCACCTCTTCCTGGTCGCGGAGCAGCCGCGCGCGCTCGTCGTTCAGTCGCGCGATCGTCCGCTGGCGGACCGCGCGATCGGTCATCGTCGTCGCAATCTTGGCCAGGAACTCGCGCGCGGCCTGCGACAGGTACGGCTGCGACACGTGGACGCGCAGTTGCTCGACATCGCTGCCGAGCAACGAGACGTCACTGCGGACCGGCTGTTCCTCGCGGACGACGAACTCGGTCTCCGCGCCGACGGCGAGGTCGACGGTGAAGCGGTAGTGCGCCGGCAGCTCTGCCGTCGGCTTCGCCGGCTCGACGAGCCGGAACTGCCCACCGAGCTTCTGGTGGTCGAGGACCAGCGTGTGCGCCTTCCCGCTCTTGTTGCGGAGCTTGTAGCGCGTCTCGTGGGTCTGACTCGAGAACAGCATCAGAACGCCGTCGGCGATCGTCGCGCGCGTGATCGGCTTCGCGTGGGTGTCGCCGCGCGGCTCGACCTCGACGGCGGTCTCGAGCGCGAACGCGAGGATCTCGTCCATGCCGGGCTTCAGCGTCCGCGTCAGCATCGCTTCGCCGCGACACGCGGCACCCTCGAAGACGGTGACCGGGCCGCGCTCGAGCGTCAGCGCAGTGCCGTTCGTCAGCCAGACGGCGTTCTGCGGGAAGCGGTGCAGGTCGGCCCGCCAGTGCACGACGCGGCGCGATTGCGCGACCTTCTCGAGCAGGATCGGAACGAGTGCCGCCTGGCCTTGCTGGATCGTGACCGGACCGCGCGCCTGGTACTCGAACAGATCGCCGACGGCGACGCCTTGCGCGGCGGGAGCCATCGACGACGCGAACAACTCGCCGAGCGATGGTTCCGGCGCGGCTTCGGCGTCGGCCAGCACCTCACGCTCGGCAGTGAAAGCGCCAAGCGCGCGCCGCGCGCTCGGGCTCCGCGGCGCGGCAGGTGCGGGCCGGCCAGCCTTCGCGGCCTCGAAGTTCAGCGACTCGGCAGCACCGATCCCCATGTCGAGGATCGGACGCGCTGGGTAGTACGAGGTGTAGAGGTCGAGCACGAACGACAGCGGCGAACCGGCGACGAACGTCAACTGCACGTCCTTCCAGTCCTCGTCGGTGCGGTTCTCGACGATCGCCCAACCCTGCAGCAACGGCGGCTGCTCACCGTCGAGCAGCAACCGATACGACGTCTTCCAGATCGGCGTCTCGATGATGTAGCCGACCTGCAGGCGACGCTGCCCTTCGCCTTCGGCGCGCAGTCGCACCGACTTGCGGTCCGCGTAACGGGCCTTCGCGTAGATGTCCATCATCCGAGCGAGGTCGCGCTGGACCGTCTCGTCGAGGATCTGCAGCCCGGTCGCCTGCATCAGATCGAGGTTCTCGATGACGCCGTTCTCGGCCAGCACGACGAGCTTGTGGCGCGTGACGGTCGTGCCGCCGTCCGTCGTCTCGACGACCGGCTCGATCCCGAGAATGCTGCCGGTCACGGTGCGGCTGCCGACGGAGAGCGTCACGCGGGCGCCCTTCAACTGTGCGAGGAACTGCGTCAACGCAGCGCCGTCGGGCACGCGGAACAGGATGTCTTCGAGCTGCTTCTGGATCGGATCCTTCGAGTCGTAGATCACGGTCGCGATCCGGCCGCCGTCGCGATCGACGGCGTAGAGCGACTTCAGGACGTCCTTCATCTGCGCGCTCTTGAACGACAGCGCGACGTCGGCCGAGCCGTCGACCGTGCCCTGCCGCTCGAAGTAACCGATGCCGTGCTTGTAGAGGACGATCTTGCGGACGCCGAGGAGAGCGTCCTGCGGCGCTTGGGCCGATGCGGTTGCGACGGTCATGGCGACCAAAGTAGCGGTGGCGAGAACAGACGACGGCACGGGCTTCATGGCGAGTTCCTGGCTTGCGTGTTCGATGCGGTGCGAGCGACGCTGCGCCGCCGGGCGCGGCAAGTCGTCAACCGTAGGCACGCCGATCGCCGTCGGCCACGAATGGTTCCCGCGTCGTTGGACAGCGCCCGCGCGCGGCCCTACGAGCGCCGCCTCCCCCGCATGAAGTCACCGCCGTTCGATCCCATCGCCATCCGTCGTCGGTTCCCGGCGTTCGCCGCGGCGGCGGCGCGCAGCGAGCCGTTCGTCTACCTCGACAACGCGGCGACGACGCAGAAGCCGCAGGCCGCGCTCGACGCGATGCAGTCCTACCA
>JAEYTU010000082.1 GCA_023433825.1 Planctomycetota bacterium | reverse complement strand
TGCGGATCGACCGGACCGGCGACGGCGAGGGCCGCATTGCCCGTCCGGTAGAACGCGCGGTGACAGCGCAGCAGTTCGGCGACGTCGATCGCGGCGATCGATTCGACGGTTCCTCCGACCGGGTGACGGACCGGGTGCTCGGCATACAGACCCCGCAGCAACGTGAAGAACGCGACGTAGTCGGGGTTGTCCTCGTACATCCGCAGTTCCTGCGCGATGATCCCCCGCTCCTTCTCGACGTTCTCCGGCGTCAGGTGCGGCTTCGCGACGAGGTGCAGCAGATCGCCGAGATTCGCGTCCAGGCCCGACGTCGCCGTGAAGTAGTAGCTCGTGCGGCCGAAGCCGGTCATCGCGTTGACGCGCGCCCCGCGGCTCGCGAAGCGATCGAAGACGTGCAGCGACTCGTCCTCGAACAGCTTGTGCTCGAGGTAGTGCGCGACGCCGAGCGGACTCGTGAACGGGCGTTCGTCGAGCGTGAAGTCGAGGTCGATGCTGCCGTAGTCGAACGACACCATCGCTGCGATCTCGGCGAACCGATTCGTCGGCACGACGCGCACGCGCAACCCGCGCGACGTCGTCGCCAGCCAGACCTCCTCGCCGAGCACCGGATCGCGGACGACGGAGAAACGCTTTGCGGGATCAGGCGCGGTCATCGACGGCTCCGGCGAGCAGGTAACTGTGGTCGGGCCAGTACTCGGCAGCGGCGGCGGCGACGGCCTCGCGCGTCACGGCGGCGAATCGGGCGGCGAGGCTCTGCGGCGTCCGATCGGTTCCGGCGGCGAGTCGGCGCAACGTGAAGTCGATCCGCACGCCGATGCCGTCGTCGACCTGCTGCAACGCCGACAGGACACCCGCCCGTGCGGTCTCCAGTTCGGCATCGGTGAAGTCCCCGCGCGCCAACGCGACGAGTTGCTGCGTGACCTGCGCCTCGGCCTCCTCGGCCGCCGCCTCGTCGAGTCCGATCTGCGTCAGCATCAGGCCCTTCGACGGGTCGAGTTGCGCGTGCGCGTAGTACGCCAGCGAACGCTTCTCGCGGACCTCGCGGAACAACCGTGAATGCGGACCGCCGCCGAGCAGGTTCGCGGCGAGCGTTCGCGCGAGCCACGCGTCCTCGTCGCGCGTCCACGGCACGCGGTGAACCAGCACGAGCTTGCTCTGCTGCAACTCGGTTCGCTCGATCGTGCGCCGCTGCGCGCGCCGCGCCGGCGACGTCGGATCACCGATCGGCTGCGGTTGCGACGCCGGCAGCCCGGCCGCGAACGCCGCGACGCGTTCGACGAAGCCGCTCTCCGGCAGGGCGCCCATCGCGACGAACACAGCCTCGCCGTGGTGCAGGAAGTCGACGCGCGCGTGTTCGGGGTCCCTGGCGTCGAGTGCAGCGATTCCGGCCTCCCCGCCGTCCTCGAGGATTCCGTACGGCTCCCCATCGCACGCCAGCGTCAGCGCGCGACGGCGCGCGAACGTTCCCTTGTCCTCGAACAGCGCCCGTACGGCGTCGAGCGATTGCGTCTTCTCGCGCGCGAACGCGTCGGCCGGAAACGCGCCGTCGACGAGCCGCGGCCGCAGCAGCAGGTCGCCGAGCAGTGCGAGCCCATCGCCGAGTTGGTCGTGGCTGCCCGGCAGGAACCGGTCGGCGACGGCGTCGAGGACCATGTGCAGCGCATGCGCCTCGCCCTGCTTGTGCGTGCCCGGTGCGACCGTCGCGCCGTGAAGCAGTTCCATCCGCCGCGCGATCGCCGGCCGATCGGCGTCGCGTTCGGTCCCTTGCAGCAACAGCGACGGCAGCAGCGATCTCGCCGCGGCGCGCGCGTCGAGCGGGCGACGCAACGACAGCACGATGCGGAACGTCTTGAACCGATCGTCGCGCAACCACAGCAACGTCCGCCCGGCAACCGTCGCGACGCGGAATCCAGCGAAGGTCTCCCCCTCGACGTTTCCACCACGCTCCGCCGCCCCATCGATCGGTCCACCGCGTTCGTTCACGATCCGGCGGAACATAGCGCCTGCGCGTCCGTCGACGCGCGCGTATCCTCGCCCGCGATGCGAACGATTCGGTATCCGTGTGTGTCCGTCTGCGTGCTGCTGTCGACCGCCGCGCTCGCGCAGTCACCACAGCGACCAGCGCCGCCGAACGACGACCCCGCGCGCGCCGCGCTCGTCGCGGCCGTTCGCGCGGCGCACGGGGCACCCGCACCCGGCGAAGGCACCGCGGTCGCCGACTTCCGAGCCGGCGTCGTCGTCACACCGCACACGCGCGACGTCGACTCGGTCGCCGTTCGGCTCGACGTCACGTACCTCGCCGCGCGCAGCCTCGTCCGCTTCGCGCTCGCCGAGCGCGGGACGACGGTCGAACTCGGACGCGATCGCCGCGGCTTCTGGCATCGGGACAAGCAGGGCAACGTGTCGGCCCTCGGCGAACTCGGAACCGAGACCGAGATCGAGGACATCCGCCGCTACGCCGCGCTGTGCCGCCAACTGCTGCGCTTCCTGGACCCGGCCGTGCTGATCGAAGGGATGACCGACGCGGGACCGGTCGAGGAGCGGACGTTCAAGATCGGCGCGCGGACCGAGGTCCCGTGCCGGACGATTCGCGGCAGGATCGCGTCGATGCCGGTGTTCCACCGCGTCGCCGACGGCGCGAAGGACCGCGGCGCGCGCGACGACGGCGCGGCATTCGTGCGGCTGTACTTCTCGCGGAAGGACGATCGCTTGACGGCGCTGGAGATCGCGCCGATTCGCGCCGACGGCACGGCGTCGCCTCACGTCGAGCAGATCCGGATCACCGGCTACAGCGAACGCGCCGGACGCGCGATCCCCGACAAGCTGTGGATCACGACCGACGTCGCCGCGGCGTCGCCGAGCGACGCCCGACCGACCAAGCAGATCGTCGAGATCAAACTCGACGAGTTCCGACCCGACGCCGGCCTCCGCGCCGTCGATCTGGATCGTCCGCGGTGAGATCGCGGGTCCGCCTTCCGTCGCACGCCATCCTCGAACCATGCCGATCCGTTCGTCTTCGTCCGTCGTCCCGTCGTTCGCGTGTCTCGCGTTGCTGTCGGCCTGCGCGTCGCTGCCGACGCCCGCCGTCCCGGTCATGAAGGACGTCCACAGTCAGTCGGAGCCGACCGTCACGCAGGTCACGCACGTCGACCTCGACCTGACGCTCGACTTCGATCGGAAGGTCCTGCACGGCACCGCCACGCTGCAGTTCCACCGCCACCGTCCGGACGGTCCACTGGTCCTCGACACCGACGGCCTCGACATCACGTCGGTGCGCGGTGAGGACGGCGTCGAACGCCGCTTCGAACTCGGCGCGCGACACCCGTTGCTCGGCAGCGCGCTGACGATCCAACTCGCCCCGGGCGACACGAGGGTCGTCGTCGGCTACGCGACGCGGCCGGACGCGGCGGCACTGCAGTGGCTCTCGGCCGAGCAGACCGATGCCCGGCTCGGCCCGTTCCTGTTCACGCAGGGGCAGGCGATCCTGACGCGGACCTGGGTCCCGCTGCAGGACACGCCGGGTGTGCGGATCACGTTCGACGCGACGATCCGCGCGCCGGAACCACTGACCGTCGTCATGGCGGCCGAGTCGCACGGCCGCGCTCCGGACGGCGCGTTCCGCTTCGCGATGCAGCGCCCGATCCCGAGCTATCTGCTGGCACTGGCGTGCGGCCATCTCACCAGTCGCGACGTCTCGCCGCGCTGCCGCGTCGTCGCCGAGCCGACCGTCGTCGAGCGCGCGACGCGCGAACTCGAGGACCTCGAGAAGCTCGTCGTCGCCTGCGAACGACTGTTCGGGCCATATCGCTTCGGCCGCTTCGACGTGCTGATCCTGCCGCCGGCCTTCCCGTTCGGCGGCATGGAGAACCCGATGCTGACGTTCGCGACGCCGACGATCCTCGCCGGGGACAAGTCGCTCGTCGCTCTCGTCGCGCACGAACTCGCGCACTCGTGGTCGGGCAACCTCGTCACGAACGCGACGTGGCGCGACTTCTGGCTCAACGAGGGATTCACGGTCCACCTCGAGCACCGAATCATGGAAGCCGTCTACGGCCGCGAACGTGCTGAGATGGAGATCGTGCTCGGGCTGGAGGGACTGCGGAAGGAACTGCGGGAGCTGCCTGCGGCCGACCAGGTCCTGCACATCGACTTGACCGGCCGCAACCCGGACGACGGGATGACGGCCGTCGCCTACGACAAGGGTGCGACGTTCCTGCGGATGCTCGAGACGCACTTCGGCCGCGAGACGTTCGACCGGTTTCTCGGCGAGTGGTTCGACGCGAACGCGTTCACGAGCACGACGACGGCGCAGTTCGATCGCACCCTCGACGAGAAGCTGCTCCGCGGGGATCGCGCGCTGCGCGAACGGCTGCGGATCGACGAGTGGCTGCGTCGGCCCGGCCTGCCGGAGAACGCGCCGGTCCCGCAGAGCGCCGCGCTCGAACGCGCCGATCGCGCACGGCAGCAGTTCGTCGACGGGGCGCGCGCCGCAGACCTGTCGGTCGCGGACTTCGTCTTCCACCAGTGGCTGCACTTCTTGAATGGGATGCCGAAGGACCTGCCCGTCGCACGGCTGGCCGAGCTCGACGCGACGTTCCGCTTCACCGACTCCGGCAACAGCGAGATCCTCGCGGCCTGGCTGCAGCTCGCGATCCGACACGGCTACGAGCCGGCGATGCCAGCCATCGAGCGCTTCCTGACGACGGTCGGGCGTCGCAAGTTCGTCAAGCCACTGTTCGACGCCCTCGTCGCGACGCCGGAAGGACGCGCCCGTGCGAAGGCGATCTACGCGATCGCGCGACCGCGCTACCACACGGTCACGCAGCGGACGATCGACGCGCTGCTGCGTGAGGACTGAACGCC
>JAEYTU010000046.1 GCA_023433825.1 Planctomycetota bacterium | reverse complement strand
CCTTCAAGCCGGACGTCACGACGATCTCGTCGCCGAGCATCGAGCCGCTCTGGACCATTCGCATCCGTGCGCGATGGCGTCCGTCTTCGCCAGGCGCGACGACGAACACGTGGTCACCGGCCGGGCCCTTCCGCAGTGCACTGACCGGGACCGTGACGATGTCCTGCGGCGGTCCGACCGGGACCTGCACACGAACGGAGGCACCCGGCGCCGGGCCGGCGTCGTCGGACTCGAGTCGCGCGCGCACGGTGACGTTGCGCGTCGTCCGATCGACGCGTGCGTCGATCGCGAGGATCTTCGCCGAGCTCGCGACGGCGCCGCGCGCCGCGACGACGGCCACCGGTTCGCCGATCTTCAGTCCGGCCGCGACGAGTTGCGTGACCGTGAAGTCGACGTCGACCGAGTTGTCGATGCCCTGCAGCGTCGTGATCCGCGTTCCGGCGTTCAGGTACTGACCGGGGTGGATGTCGGCCATGCCGACCCGCGCCCGGAACGGCGCCCGAATCGTCTTCCGCGCGATGATCGCCTCGGTGCGTGCGACCTGCGCGAGGGCGACGTCGCGTTCGGCGCGCGCCCGGTCGACGTCGACCGCCGATGCCGCCGAACTCTCGACGGCGCGCTGCATGCGTTGCAGCACGGTCTCGGCGAGTGCCGCCTGGGCCTGTTGGGCCCGCAGCTCGGCGTTCTCGACCGAGACGTCGAGCGCGACGAGCAGTGCGCCGGCGTCGACGAGCGCACCGGGAACCAGCGCGACCTCTTGGACCGTGCCGGGAAGTTCGTTGTGCAGCGTGATCGAGCGCAGCGCGAGGACGGTGCCGATCGCCGTCGTCGTGCGGCGGTGCTGCCGCTGCTTTGCGGCAGCGACGGTCACGGTCTCCATCGGTTCGGGCTGGCTCGCCGCGGCGGCGTCGGCTGCGGCGACGTTCCCGCGCTTCCACACGACGAGGCCGGCGGCGATGCCGAGCAGCGCAAACAACAGGACGACGACTCCGAGCCAACGACGTCGGCGCGAGACGGGGGCGATCTGCATGACATTCACGTGAGCAAGGGTCGTACCGACAGACATCGAGCGATCGGAGCGGGCAATCGAACGCAAAGAACACCGGATTCGGAACACGGCGGCTCGCGAACGTTCGCCCGGTGGAACGCCGCGGCCGCGAAGTCAGCCGTCGTCGGACTCGCCGATCGGCGCGCCGAGCTTGCGATAGAGCGACGTCACGCCGAGGCCGAGGAGTTTCGCCGCGCGACGCTTGTTGCCGCCACAGTCGGCGATGACACGCAGGATGTGCGCGCGCTCGAACTCGGCCGTCGCGGTGCGCAAGTCGATCGGCGCGGCATCGACCGGTATCTCCGGGTCGACCGGAGCGGCGCCGCGCACGGCCTCGGGCAGGTCGCTCGGCGCGATCTCGTCGCCGCTCGCGAAGATCACGGCGCGTTCGATCGCGTTCGACAGCTCGCGGACGTTGCCGCGCCAGTCGTGCGAGGTCAGCAATCGCATCGCATCGCGCGCGATCCCGCGGACCGGCCGGCCGAGTTCGCGGGCGTACTTCGCGACGAAGTGACCGGCCAGCAGCGGAATGTCGTCCCGCCGATCGCGCAGCGGCGGCACGCGCAGTTCGACGACGGCGAGCCGGTAGTACAGGTCCTCGCGGAACGTCCCGGCCTGCGCCTGCGCGCGCAGGTCGCGATGCGTCGCCGCGACGATCCGCGCCTGGATCTGCACGCGGCGCGTCGACCCGACCGGCTGGATCTCGCGACTCTCGATCGCGCGCAGCAGCTTCGCCTGGACCGCGAGCGGCATGTCGCCGAGTTCGTCGAGGAAGATCGTGCCGTCGCCGGCCGTCTTCAGCAGACCTTCCTTGTGATCGACGGCGCCGGTGAACGCGCCTTTGACGTGTCCGAACAGCTCGCTCTCGAGCAGCGCCTCCGGGATCGCCGCGCAGTTGATCGGCACGTACGGCGCGGTGGCGCGCTTGCCGCGCGAGTGGATCGCGCGCGCGACGAGGTCCTTGCCGGTCCCGCTCTCGCCGGTGATCAAGACGTGCGACGGCAGCGACGCGACGCGGTCGACGATCGCCAGGACGCTGCGCATCGCCTCGCCGTCGCCGACCATCGTCGGCGCCGCGCCGGCGTCGACGACGCGGCGCAGGTTGCGGTTCTCGAGCAGCAGGCGGCGGTGGTCGGCGAGGCGGCGGACCTTCGCGATCAGTTCCTCGTGTCGAAACGGTTTCAGCAGGTAGTCGACGGCGCCGAGGCGCAGCGCCTCGATCGCCGAGTCGAGTTCGCCGTGCGCCGTCATCAGCATGACCATCGTCTCCGGGCTCGTCGCGACGAGCCGCCGCAGCAGTTCGAGCCCGGACGCGTGCGGCATCCGGATGTCGGACAGACACAGGTCGAACGACTGCTGCAGCGCCAACGCCGCGGCCGCCTGCCCGTCTCCGGCGCTCGCCGTCGCGAAGCCGGCCTCCTGCAGGGCTTCCTCGAGTTCGGCGCGGATCGCGGGTTCGTCGTCGACGACCAGGATGCGAATCGTCACGCGGTGGCTCCGCTCAGCTCGAACACGAACGCGGCGCCGTCGGCGACCGACTCGTCGAGCAGCAGCGTGCCGCCGTGCTCGCGCAGGATTCGGTAGCTGACCGACAGTCCGAGTCCGCTGCCGCGACCGGCCTCCTTCGTCGTGAAGAACGGCTGGAACAGCTTCGAACGCAGCGCGCGCGGCACGCCCGGACCCGTGTCGCGGAACTCGACGCGGATCGCGCCGTCGACGACCGACGAATGCACGGTCAACCGCCGCGGCTGTCCGGACGGATTCGCGGCCATCGCGTCGAACGCGTTCAACGCGAGGTTGATGCAGACCTGCGTCAGCTCGTCCTCGACGCCGTGGATCGACGGCAGGTGTTCGGCGAGCCGGTAGTCGACCTCGGCGTTCCGCGCACGTTCGTCGTAGCGCACCATCTCGACCGCGCGCCGGACGACCTGGTTGAGATCGCACGCCGCACGCCGCCCGCTCGGCGGACGCGCGAGGTCGCTCATCTGGCGAACGATCCGCGCGATGCGGTCGATGTGCTCGCGGATCAGCGTCAGCTTGGTCTGCGTGTAGGCGTCGCTCGTGCGTCGCTCGAGACTCTGCGCCGCCATCGACAGCGCCATCAGCGGATTGCCGATCTCGTGCGCGACGCCGGCCGCCAGCACGCCGACAGCGGCCAGCTTCTCGGCGTGGCGGACCTTCTCCTGCAGTTCCTTCAGTTCGGTCACGTCGGTGATCGTCGAACGGATCAGTTCGCGCCCGGCGGCCGGCAACCGCGACAGCCGCGTCTGACAGACGATCTCGCGCCCGGTCGCGTCGACGTGCGTGAACTCGTAGACCGACGTCTCGCCGGCGAGCACCTTGCGGTACTCGTCGTGCACGACTTCGCACGACGCGCGCTGATCGGCCTGCGTCTCCGGACAGAAGTCGAGCGACCCCATCGTCAGCAGCCGTTCGCGCGAGAACCCGAACAGCTTCTCGGCGTGCGCGTTCGCGTCGACGAAGCGGTCCTGCTGAACGTCGAGCACCATGATCGCCTCGGGCGCGTGCTCGACGAGTGCGCGATACCGTTCGGCGCTTTCGCGGAGTGCGGCCTCGGCGCGCTGCAGGTCGCTGAGGTTGATCTGCACGCAGATCGCGCCGCGCGGTTCGCCGGTGTCGCTGACTTCGGCGACGCTCGTGCTGAGCAGGTCGATCGTGCCGCCGTCCTTGCGGATCCCCTGCAGCGGCAGGTTGCGGATCACGACCTCGTCGTTGCGCTGGTTCTCGGCGATCGCGCGTTGCAGCCGTTCGCGTGAGTCGAACGTCAGGAAGCTGAACCCGTCCTTGCCGACGACCTCGTCGCGCGCGTAGCCGGTCGTCTGCAGCCAGAAGTTGCTGACGTCGCGGATCCGGCCGTCCGGTGCGAACGACATCAACATGACCGGCGCCTGCGTGCACAGCGTTCGGAAGCGTTCCTCGCTCTCGCGCAGCGCCTCTTCGGCGCGACGCCGCTCGGTCACGTCCTCGAACTCGAAGTTGAAGTACAGCGGGCGATCGTCGGGGTCGCGCACGACGGTCGCCGTCAGGTGGCACGACACCGTGTGGCCGTCGCGATGCAGCAGCCGAAGTTCGAGCGCCGCCGAGACGTGCTTGCCGTCGAGCAGGTCTTCGACGAAGCGGCCCGCCTTCGCGCGATCGTCGCGGTGCGTGATCGAGTCGACGTCGAACGCGAGCAGGTCGCGTTCGTCGTAGCCGAGGATCCGGCACGCCGACGGATTGACCTGCAGGATGCGCCGGTGCGGCGCGACGATCGCCTTGCCGATCGCGGCGTGTGTGAACGCGAGGCGGAAGCGTTCTTCGCTGCGTTGGAGGTCCTGCTCCATCCGCTTGCGTTCGGTGATGTCCTGGCCGGTGCCGGCGACGCGCAGCGGCGTTCCCGACGGATCGCGGAAGACCTCGCCGCGCCCGAAGATCGTCCGCACGCTGCCGTCGCGGTGGACGACACGATGTTCGAACGCGAACTCGCCGCCGATCGCCAGCGCTTGTTCGAGCAGCACGCGCGCCATCGCGCGGTCGTCGGGGTGGATCAGTTCGACGTAGCCCTGCAGGCTGCCGCCGAACTCGTCGGGACAGGTCCCGTAGATCCGGCAGAGTTGGTCCGACCACGTGATCCGGCCGGCGAGCACGTCCCATTCCCAGCTGCCGATGTTGCCGATCCGCTGCGCCTCGGCGAGACGCGCCTCGCTGCGGCGGAACTCGGCCTCGATCCGCAGGCGTTCCGTCACGTCGTGACCGGTGCACAGCGTCGTCGGCTGCCCCTCGAACATCAGCACGTCGATCGAGTACTCCATCCAGATCGCGTGGCCGTCGGCGTGGACCAAGCGTTCGAGGACGCGCTTTGGTTGGGGGATCCCAGCGCTACGGGCGCGGCCGCGCGCGATCGCCGCGTCGCGATCGTCGGGATGGACGACCTCCCAGAAGTTGCGATCGACGAACCATTCGCGCGGGCGGCCGACCAGCGCGCAGCCGGCCGGGTTCAGGTAGACGATCTTGTCGCCGCGAATCAGTGCGATCAGCGACGAGAGGGTCTCCGCGAGCGAGCGGAAGTCGGCCTCGGCGCAGCGCGGCGTCGGGTGCGGCGTCGGGTGGCTCGTCGGTGGGGTCGTGGCGGTGTCTGGGTTCACGGGGTCGATGGGGGCGCGGCGAAGGCAACTAGCTTGCCAGACCGCGCGCCCAAGGACTCACCCGTGGGCGTGGACCGTTCGCGTCGGGGTCGGGCGCGCCGGAGTGCCGTTCGTGGAACGGTTCGCCGCGCAGCGTTCCGAATCTGGGGTGGTGCGGTCGCTCGCCACCCAAACGGCTCACGGGATCCGGACGTGGACCCGGTTGGTCAGGTGCGGGACGCGGGGTTCGGGGGCTGCCGTGTCGACGTGCAGCGCTTGCGACCAGATGCGCAGCGCGCGCAGCGCGGGATCTGGTGGCAGTGGGATCGAGAGAGTGACCGGGCCGGTCTGCGTCGGAATCACGCGCGGCGGCAGCATGACAATGGCGCTCGGGTCGACGCCGAGTCGTCCGTCGATGCCGGGAATCGGGATCCACGCGGGGAGGCTCGACGGGGAGGTCGACGCCGACAGGAACGGGAACAGCACGTCGCCGGGGCGACCGTGGAGGTGCAGCGGCAGCGTCGTGCCGACCGGGGTTTCGCGGGGTGCGTCCAGGTGGCGCCGGAGGTTGAACGTGATCAGACCGCCGTGCGCGAAGAGCGGCACCTGACGGAACAAGAACAGGTCGAGATCACCATCCCCGTCGAAGTCTGCGACCTGCACCGTCGACATGATCTGCCGGTGCTCCGGGTTCCGGTGGACCTCGTGCGTCACCTGTCGGAACTGCATGCCGCCTTCGTTGCGCCAGACAATGGGGCTGTAGGGCGCGCCGTTCGGGTACGTCGGCCAATGGTGGCCGGCGATCACGATCTCCGGGCGACCGTCCCCGTCGAGATCGGCGAAGGCTGACGACAGAGTGATCGTCTCCAAGGCACGTACGGCCATTCCCTGTCGATGGTCGACGAGGTTGCCCGCTCCGTCATTGCGCAG
>JAEYTU010000071.1 GCA_023433825.1 Planctomycetota bacterium | reverse complement strand
AAGGTCACGGTCGCGGCGCGTCGCGACGCGACGATGGGTTGGGTCGTCGCGGCAGGGAAGTCGGTCGCCGAAGACGTCATTCTGACGCTGCCGGCGCGCTGCAAGCTGACGGTCGACGTCGTCGACGAGAAGGACGCGCGCATCTCGAAGCCGACTGTGCAGGTGTTCAGCGCCATGCCGCAGGACGGGTTGATGCCGCTGCACGCATTCGGGCTGGTGGCACCGATCGACGTCGCCGCGCGTTCGCGGATCACCGACGAGGGCAAGTTCGTCGTCGACGGTCTCGAGATCGGCAGCTACCTGCTGGCGGTCACTGCGCCGGGGGCGCAGACCCAGACGACGCGCGTCGACCTGACCGCCGACGCCGAGACGAAGGTCACGCTGCGCGCGCTCGCGAAGTTCACCGTGCTCGTCACCGATGAGACCGGCAAGCCGATCCGCAACGCGACGGTGCTCGGGGCCGGTCCGGGCATGGAACGTGACTTCCCGCTGCGCTGCGGCCTGACCGCCGCCGACGGTCGTGTGACGGTGACGCGGTTCCCGGCCGGGGAGGTCCGTCTCGTCGTCACGCATCCGAAGTACGGCGGGACGAGCGCGCAGGCGAACACCGAGGTCGCGGAGAAGACGGTCGTGCTCGCGACGCCGGGCTCGGTCGAGTGCGTCGTGACCGAGGACGGTCGAACGCCGGTACCGGGGAAGTGGATGGTCGCCGTCGTGCGTTCGGGTGGCGGCATGCGCGCGCCGATGGAGATGCCGCGCCTCGTCACGCCGGGTCTCGACGGGCGCTTCGTCGTCGAGGCGCTACAGCCCGGCAGCTACACGTTCCAGTCGGTCGAGTCGATGCGGGCGTTGCGCTCGCCCGGCGGCTTCTACTCGGCGGCCGGGATGATGTTCATGTTCGGTGAGAAGGGCAGCGTTCGCTGCGAAGTCGTCGCTGGCCGTCGCGAGTCGTTGCGGCTCGAGGTCAATCCGGCGGCGCAACCGATCGAGGGTCCGTCGGGCACGTTGGCGGGCACCGTGACGATCGATGGTCGTCCGGCGGTCGGGTACTTCGTGATGTCGTTCATGCAGCGGCGCAGATCGGTCATCACCGATGCGAACGGCCGTTTCGATTGCGGCCCGGTGCCGGTCGGAACGTGGGAGTTGCAGCTGGTTGCTCCGAACGCCGTCGAGGGCCGCTCGCCGCTGTGGAGCGGTCGCGTCGAGGTCAAGGTCGGCGAGGCGAAGACGGTTGCGATCGAACTCGAGATGGGCTCGCTCGCCGGCGTCGTGATCGGGCCCGACGGCGGACCGGTGGCCGGTGTCGTCGTCAACCTCAACGGACAACCGAAGGCGATCGACGGATTCCCCGCCGGCAACCGGGCCTCCTTCCACGCGATGTCCGACGCGAACGGCCGCTTCGCCGTCGATGCGCTGCCGGTCGGCACGTACACGCTGAGCGCGCAGTCGCGCGGTGTCGGGAAGACGACGATGCGCGACGTCAAGATCGAGGTCGGCAGCCGCGCGAACGTCGACGTCCGGCTCGTGCGCGGGTTCAAGTTTCAGGGTCGCGTCGACCTGCAAGCGTTCGGCGCGCGCAAGTTCCGCTTTGGGTCGATCGCGGTCCTCGACGAGGCGAATCAGGAGAACGAATGGGCGCGCCTCCAACCCGATGGCTCGTTCGAGGTGCAGAACCTGAAGGGCGGGACCTACAAGCTGATGCCGTCGTTGGTGTTCGAGGAGCGCGGCGAACGCGGCAGCTGGTCGGTCGCCGAGTCGCCGATCACGATCCATGCCGACCGTCTCGACGTCGTCCTGCGGCCGGTGTTCACGCCCGCGGCACCGACGGGAACGAACGAGCGGATGCGCAACCGCTGAGGCACCTCACGGCACGACGATCGACGCGACCGCCGGATCCCCTTCCGGCAGTCGGATCTTCATCGCTTCGAGCGTCTCGACGAGCACCTCGCTGACGACGAGGTCGCGGTACCAGTTGCGATCGGCCGGCACGACATACCACGGCGCGTGCTTCGTGCTCGTCGCCGCGAGTGCGTCGGCGTAGGCCGACTGGTAGTCGTCCCAGTGCTGGTGACTGTTGGGAGGCGCGAGGTGTCGGCACTCCCGGCCCCGGTACCCGGGTCGGACCCGTGTCGGACCACTGAACCAGTTGCCCCCTCCCCCGTTGCTGATGGAATCCCGCTCCGACGACAGACGGTCTCGATCTCATCAGCGGGGAGACGACGCGCGGGATTCCATGGCACGCAAGCACACTCTGTTGACGATCTGTCTCACGGCAATCGCCGTTTCCCTGGTTTGGACCGCCGCGTGGATCTTGGCGAGGGAGGGTCCGCCGCTCGGAACGTCGGACCGCCCCAGAGCGACCGGCGAGCGACGCGCCGTTCTGCACGAGGTTGGCATTCCGCCACGACCAGACCCACAGGCACTCGCAAATCGTCGCGAGGAGGTCCTTACAAAGGTGCCGGACGCATCGGCGCCGCTGCCATCACTCACCGCCAGTCCGTCGAATGAGCCACTCGCACCAATCGACGTTCGCGACAGTGGCTTCTCGTTCATTCGCTCCTGCCTGCGAGAGGAAGGCATCCAGCTCCCTCGTGAGATGGCCTTACCGGCCTCCGTCCTCGCGGAGCTTCGTGGGATCGCCGCAGAACTGCGGGTGAAAGAGGGTGTGCTGAGATCCGAGAGCTTCAATCTCCGAATGGAGCTTGCCGCACGCAAACTCGCGGATTCTGGGATCGGGGACAATGAGACGAAGACGGCGCCCCGGCTCACGGGTAACGCGAAACCCGAACGTCCGGGTCAAATGGTGATGCAGGTCGGAAACGTGATTGTCCGAATCGATCCTGGCGAATCGGAGAAGCTCGACGATCTCGAAGCTGCTCGCAAAGCCATGAGAACCGAATGTGCGTCTCGAGCCTTGGGCGTTCTAAGGCTGCACATTCCACGTCAACCAAAGTAGGCACACAGCTGTGCCGGAGAGTCTCCATCGCTGCCAGTGATTACGTGGACTCGACGTTTCCTTCTCGGCGACGTGGGGTGAGATTGCCGGTCATTGATTGACGACACTGTTCACGGCACGACGATCGACGCGACTGCCGGATCCCCTTCCGGCAGTCGGATCTGCATCGCTTCGAGTGTCTCGACGAGCACCTCGCTGACGACGAGGTCGCGGTACCAGTTGCGATCGGCTGGCACGACATACCACGGCGCGTGCTTCGTGCTCGTCGCCGCGAGTGCGTCGGCGTAGGCCGACTGGTAGTCGTCCCAGCGCTGGCGCTCGTCGAGGTCGGCGGCGTTCCACTTCCACCGCTTCTTCGGGTCGTCGATCCGCTCCTGCAAGCGCGCGCGCTGCTCGTCCTTGCCGATGTGCAGGAAGAACTTGCGGATCGTCGTGCCCTCGTCGGCGAGCAGCTTTTCGAACGAGACGATGTGCGCGTAGCGCTGTTTCCAGCGCGCCTTCGGGACGAGCGAGTGAACGCGCGCGATCAGCACGTCTTCGTAGTGACTGCGATTCCAGATCGCGATCTCGCCGTCGCCCGGCACGTGCGGATGGACGCGCCACAGGAAGTCGTGCGCGAGTTCACGTTCGGTCGGCTTCTTGAAGCACGCGACCGTCACGCCCTGCGGGTTCGCGCCGTCGAAGACGCTGCGGATCGTGCCGTCCTTGCCGCCGGCGTCCATCGCCTGCAGCACGACCAACAGCCGCTGTTTGCGCTCGGCGTAGAGCGCCTCCTGCAGCTCTTCGAGTCGCTCGTTCAACGCTTGCTTGCGCGCACGCGCGGCGGCCTTGTCGCCGTCGAAGGCGCCGGTGTCGCGCGGGTCGTGATCGGCAAGGCGTAGCTTCTTGCCGGGCGCGACGAGATGTCGCTTCGTGTCGGTCGTCTTCTTCATCGTGGTTCTGTTCAGAAACGGAAGCGCAGCTCGGTCCATTCGAATGCCCGCACGGTCACGCGGCGCGTGTGCACGCCGTGCGGTCCGAAGTCGATGCGCAACTCGTGCTCGCCGGGCGGCAACACCGTCGCGGCGGCGTCGAGCGTCGGACACGCACCGGCGATGCGCAGCCCGCGCGCGTCGGTGGCAGCGATCGCGACGATCCCGCCGAACGTCGCGACAGGGCGAACTTCGTGTGTCGTCGATGCCGCGACGTCGACGACGTGCTCGCTCGGCAGCAGGTAGATCGAATGCTCCGAACCGACTCCTGACGTCATCCGCAGCCGGTAGCGCCCAGGTTCGAGCCAGAGCCGAAGTGGACCGCCCTCGCCGTGCTGGGCGACCAACTGGCGACCCTCGCGACCGTCGTCGCAGCGCCAGTGAACGTTGGCGTTGCGAACGACGTGCTCGGCGGCGAACACGAACCGCACCTCGCCGAGCGGAAAGTCGAGCGCGAGTCGAATCGTCGTTCCGGCGGTCCCGGGGCCGATCGTGACCCACTCCGACCGCGCGCCGTCGCGCACGGCGCGCACGCGTCGCGGAACGTCGCAGACGACGTCGAGCGCGCCGCCGCCGTCGGTCGACACCCGCTTGCCGTCGTCGACTTCGAGCACGGCGCCGCGTGTCGGCCTGCCGCCCGTCACGCACTCGATGCGCGTCGGCGATGGCAGACGGAGCGTGACATGCCCCGGTGCGACGACGCGGACCCGCGGCCCGTCGCCGAGCAGCTTCGCCTCCAGCAACTGCGTGACGACGACGTCGAACGCGACACCGTCGACACCGGGCAGCGTGAACGTTCCGTCGTCGCCGGTGTCGACGCCGGTGCGCGGCAGTACGAGGTCGCCGTGTACCACGGCGACGCCGACGCGCGGCGCGATACGCAGCGGTTCCACGTCCGCGTCGTTCGACCGAACGGTCGCGAGCGGCACCGGTCTCCCGCCGCTGTCGAGGACGACGCCGGTCACGCGCGCCGCAGCGGTCAGCGTGATCGCCCCGACGTCGGTCACCACACCGGCGACTCCGTGAACGACGCGCGTTGCGGGCAACAACGCGTCGTCGAGTTCGCCGGAGTCGGCGACGGCTCCGCGCCCGCCGCGTGCGCCGCGGACGGTTCGCATCGGACGCATCGGCGCGGCAACCAGCAGCAACGGCAGATCCGGCGGGACGACGAGGCGAAACGTTCCGTCGCTCGCCGTGTCGACCTCGGCGAGCTT
>JAEYTU010000692.1 GCA_023433825.1 Planctomycetota bacterium | reverse complement strand
AACTGCTCCAAGCTAAAGACGGCGCGCTGCTGGCCGGTCTCGGGGCGGCGAACGAACTGCGGTTCGTCGCCTTCGCCGGTGCGGCGACGCCGATCGCCGACGTGGCTGCGCTGCCGCAGGCGAGCGGTGGCCACACGAATCTCGGCGGAGCGATCCGGACCGCGCTCGAGCGAAGTCGCGACGCGCAGATCGCGGCCGTCGTCGTGTTGTCCGACGGTCGCCGCAACCTCGGCCCGAAGGCGGCGGAGATCGCGCGGTTGCTGACGCAGCGGCGCGTCGGGCGGACGTTCGTCCTGCCGATCGGTGATCCGACGGCGACGCAGGCCGTGGCCGTTCGTCGGATCGAGGCGCCGGAGAAGGTGTTCCGACAGGACCCGTTCCGGATCACCGTGACGGTCACGAGTGAAGGTCACCCCCGCGGCGAGCGCACGGTCCGGCTCGCGCGCGTCACGCCCGGAGCGACACCGGACGCGCCGCGCGTCGCGACCGTGATCACCGAGCGAACGGTGACTCTCGGCGACGCCGACGCCGAGGCGACGCTGGTCTTCGACGATCTGCGCGTCGACGACGTCGGCCGCGCGACGTTCCGCGCCGAGATCGTCCCGCCGACCGGCGAACCGGCGGTGCCCGAACGTCACACCCGCGACGCGACGGTCACGGTGCTCGGCGAGCAGACCCGCGTGCTGCTGGTCGCCGGCAGTCCGACGCGCGAGTACCGCGTGCTGCGAAGCCTGTTGATGCGCGACCGCACGATCCGCGTCTCGTGCTGGCTTCAGAGCGCGGACTCGGCGTTCCCGCAGGACGGCGACGAGCCGCTGACCGAACTGCCGGTCGAGACCGACGCGCTCGGCGTGTTCGACGTCGTGTTGCTGGTCGATCCCGATCCCGCCAAGCTGCCGCCGACGTTCGGCAAGACGCTGGCCGAGCACGTGCTCGGCGCCGGTGCCGGCCTGTGGTTCGTCGCGGGCGAGAAGTACACGCTCGACGCACTGCGTCCCGATGCGTCGACGAAGCCGCTGATCGAACTGCTGCCGGTCGAGGCCGACGTCGTCGGCGCCGACCGCAGCGTCGTCGGATTCGGCCGTGCGTTCGCACGCGAATGGCCGTTCGAACTGACACCGGTCGGCGCGGCGCACGAGGTCACGCGTGTGCTGCCCGAACTGGACCGCAATGCCGAGCTGTTCGCCGGACTGCCGGGCATGCACTTCGCGTTCCCGGTGCTGCGCGCGAAGCCGGCGGCCTCGACGCTGCTGGCGCACGGCGATCCGGCGTTCGACCGCGCCGGCGAACCGATGCCGGTGTTCGTCGTGCACCAGGTCGGTGCCGGCCGGACGGCGTTCCTCGGCACCGACGACACGCATCGCTGGCGCGCGCTGTCGGAGACGACGTTCGACCGATTCTGGGTGAAGGGCATCCGTCACCTGTTCGAAGGGCGTCTGTCGTCGGGAAACCCACGGCTGCGGATCGACCTCGGCAGTCGCGCGATCGCGCCCGGCGAGTCGCTGACGCTGACGGTCGACGCGAAGGACGAGGCGATGCAACCGCTGCGCGCCGACTCGTTCGAACTGTCGCTGCGTCGCGACGAGGACGCGCCGATCGTCGTCGCACTCGCGCCGTCGCCGACGACGCCCGGGAGGTTCGCGACGACCTGGACGCCGCCGGCGGCCGGGCATTGGCGCGTGACGTCGGTCGCGTCTTTCGGACGCGTCGTCGAGGACGCGTTCGTCGTCGCGCAGGCAGAGACCGAAGCCGAAGGTCCCGTCGACATGGTGGAGCTGACGGCGCTGGCGGCGGTCGAGGGTGGCATGCTGCTCCGCACGCCGACCGAGCTGATCGCCGCGGCGGCCGCAGTGCCGTCGGCGTCGACGACCGACGTCGTGCGACTGCCGACGCGGGTCGGCGACGGGCCGTGGACGCTGGCGTTCCTGATCGCGCTGCTGACCGCCGAATGGTGGCTGCGCAAGCGGGCGAACCTGCTGTGAACACGACGCCGGCGCTCGCATCGCTGCTCGCGCGCATTCG
Organism: Planctomycetota bacterium; assembly: GCA_023433825.1. GTDB lineage: Bacteria > Planctomycetota > UBA1135 > UBA1135 > UBA2386 > JAEYTU01. The sequence continues at coordinate 1,582 of JAEYTU010000692.1, read as the reverse complement.
CCGCCGTGCGCGGATGCGGATCCTGAACGACGGGTCCGCGTGGCTCGCGATCGTCGTCGCGGTGTTCGTGTTCGGCGGGTGGATCGTCGACGCGACGTTCCGACTGGAGACGCCGTACCGCCTCGCGTGGCTCGTCCTCGCCGTGATCGCGGTCGTCGTCGTCGTCGTGCGCAGCGTCGTGCGGCCGTGGCGCGTCCCGTTGTCGGACGCCGAACTCGCGCTGGCGCTCGAACGCGGCGACGCAGCGCTCGGGCAGCGCGTGATCAGTGCCGTCGAGTTCGCCGATGTGCTGGCCGCGGATCGCGCGCGCGGTGACTCGCCGGTGCTGATGCAGGCCGTCGTCGCCGATGTCGAACGGTCGCTGCCGGCTGGACGCGAGGGCGTGTTCGATCGCTGGCATGCGCGCCGGTCGACGCTTTCTGCGGCCGTGGTGCTGGTCGCGATCGTCACGCTCGCGGTCGCCGCGCCGAGCGCGTTTTCGACGTTCGTCGATCGCAGTGTGCTGTTGCGTGACGTCGACTGGCCGCGCGCGACGCAGCTGACGTTCGTCGACCGAGGTCTCGACGGATCGCTCCGAGTGCCGGAGCGCGACGATCTGACGTTGCGCGTCGCGGCCGGGGGCGTCGTGCCGGAACTGGTCGAACTCGAGCTCGCATTCGCGAGCGGCGTGCGTCAGCAGGTGCCGATGACGCAATCGGGGACCGATCGGTTCGTGTTCACGCTGCAGACGGTCCTCGAGGACGTCGTCGTCCGGGCGCGCGGCGGCGACGGCGACTCGGGTCCGGTCGTCGTGCGATGCGTGACGCGCCCGCGGATCACCGACTTCCGGCTGCGCGTCGTCGCGCCCGAGTACCTCGGCGGATCCGCCGATGAACTGCCCGAAGGCGTCGTCGAGGCCTCGGTGCCGGAAGGTGGTCGGATCGAAGCCGAGGCGAACGCGACCAAGCCGCTGGTGCGCGGCGCGGTCGTCGTCGACGGCGGGCGTGTCGAAGGCACCGTCGAAGGAACGCGATTGCGCGCGACGTGGACGCCGTCGGTCGCGTCGGTGGCGACGTTCGACGTCGTCGACATCGACGGACTCGGTGCGGCCGACGCGCCGCGGTTCGTCGTGACGCCGGTTCCGGACCGGACGCCCGAGGTCGTGTTCGCGCCGCGCGACGTCGGTGCGCTGCTGACGCCGTTCGCGCTCGTCGTCGGAACGCTGCGCGCAGACGACGACCACGGTGTGACGGCACTGGCCGGGCGACAGCGACGGACCGCGCTCGACGGGCAGGCGGAGCCACCGCCGTTCGCCGGCGGTCCGTTCACGGGGATCCCGACGCCGACGTCACCGCAGCAGACCGTCGAAGCCGTCGTGACACTCGACCTTTCGACGTGGCGGGACGCCGACGGCGCGCCGATCGCGCAGCCCGGCGAGTTGCTGGAGCTGCAGTTCGCGGCACGCGACGGCCGCCCGGCCGCCGTCGACGCACCGCCGCGCGAGGGTGTGTCGACGACGCTCGCGTTCCGGATCGTGACGCCGGAGAAGCTGCTCGAGGACCTCCGACGTCGCCAACTGGAGCAGCGCCGCGAACTCCAGCAG
>JAEYTU010000610.1 GCA_023433825.1 Planctomycetota bacterium | reverse complement strand
CGCGGCGCGTCGTGTTCCAGACGACGCCGCTGCGGCGCGAGCGGCCCGACGTCGCGCGTGAGATCGCGACGCCGCCGAAGTCGATCCGTTCGGTCGAAGGTGCCGAGGCGCGGGTGTTGGTCGCGCTCGCGCAGGACGCGATGGTCAGTCGTCAGCGCGATCTGGATGCGTTCATGCACGCCGACGTGCGCGACGTGCGCGTGGTCGACTGCGGCGATGGGTTGGAGTTCGTCTGCATCGGCGTGCGACCCGAGCGCCGGTTGCTGCTCGAGAGCGTCTATGCGTTCCTGACGCTGCGGAACGGGGTCCCGGTTGGATACGTGCTGACGAGCGCGCTGCTGGGGTCGTCGGAGATCGCCTACAACGTGTTCGACAACTGGCGCGGCGGCGACGCGGGATGGATCTACGGACGCGTACTGGTGATGACGCACGCGCTGTTTCGGTCGGACACGTTCACGGTGTATCCGTACCAACTTGGCGGCGACGGCAACCTCGAGGGGCTGCGTTCGGGCGCGTGGTGGTTCTATCAAAAGCTCGGGTTCCGCTCGCGCGACCCGGAGGTGCTCGCGGGGATGCGGCGCGAACTGGCGCGGATCGCGCGCGACCCGGGGCATCGCACGGATCGCGCGACGCTGCGGCGCCTCGCGTCGAGCAACGTGTTCTGGCAGCCGGGGCGCGAGCGGCCGGACGTGATCGGCGCGTTCCCGCTCGAGCAGGTCGGGCTCGTGGTCGCCGAGCGGATGGCGCAGCGGTTCGGGTCCGATCGTGAGCGCGGTGAGCGCGTGTGCGCGGCCGAGGCGGCGAAGGTGTGCGGCGTTCGCAGTCGGAAGGGCTGGTCACCGGGCGAGCAACTCGCATGGCGCCGCTTCGCGCCGCTCGTCACGTGCTTGCCCGGATTGGCTCGCTGGAGCGCGGCGCAGCGCCGCGCGTTGGTCACCGTGATCCGCGCCAAGGGCGGCCGCCGCGAGTCCGACTTCGTCCGGGCCTTCGACGCCCACCGCCCACTCCGCCGCGCGCTGTCGTCGCTGGGAAAGTGAAACGAAGGTGCCATGAAACGAAGGTGCCAGGCACTTTCGTTTCACTTCGTCGGACAAAGTCTCACCGATACACACCCACCCGACCGTCGCGCGCCAGCGTGTCGAGGAACAGGCGTGACGCGTCCTCGACGCGGTTTGGATCGCGCGTGACGAGGTCGGCCAAGCTGGCCGCGGTCGAGCTCTGACTGCGCAGCATCGAACCGAGGAACGCCTCCAACTCGCGCTCGCCGTACTTGCGACGCAGGCCCTGCACGAGGTCCTCCGCACCACCGAAGTGCCGCGTCGACACCTGCCACGTCGCCGTGCTGCGGAACGCCACGTCGTTGCGATCCAACTGCGGCACGAACGGCCCTTCGTCCATCCACAGCCGCCCGACTTCCTCGGCGATCGCGCCGACGCCGTTGCGATCCGCGTTCGCGATCACCGCGACCGCCACGTCCTCGTTCGGCCACACGACGACCTGACAGCGGAAGCCGTCGATCACGCCGCCGTGGTGGTACGCGGTGCGCCCGGCCATCGACGTCAGGAACACGCCGAGCCCATAGCCCGACGGATCCGCCGGCGCGCCCGGATCGGTGCGCATCGACGCGAGACTCGCCGGCGACAACACCTGGTTGCCCTTCAACGCGAGCAGCACCCGCGCGAGATCGCCGACCGTCATCGACCAGCCGCCGGGCGCGCTCTGCCAACCCGAGTACGGCGTGTCCATCGGGTTCCACGCGGCGTCGTAGCTCTGCGCGAGATCCGGGATGTCGGTGCTGCGCCACGGGTGATCGAGGCACGGCGTCAACGCCGCGTCACTCGCGTTCGACAGCATCGACCAGACGAAGCGCTCGTACCCGCGCTGCGCGTCCGTGAACGCCGGCTGCTGCGTGACCCAGTCGATCACCGCGCCGAGCACGAGGTACCCCATGTTCGAGTACGAATACTTGCCGATCTGCGCCGCGACCGGCACGGCCTTCGTCGTGAAGATCGACTCGAAGATGCCGTAGCGCGGATGCTGGCTGCTCTTCGGACCGAACGAGAGGTCGACCTGCGCCGGCGTCAGCGTCCCCGGCAACGTCGAGTCGGGATCGCGCGGCAAGCCACTGCGATGCGACAGAAGTTGACGCAGCGTCATCGCGTTCCACCCGGCCGGCGTCGGGTGCGGGAAGTACGTCGACGCGGCCGCGTTCAGATTCACGTGCCCGAGCTCGGCGAGCTTCATCACCGCCATCGCGGTCAACGTCTTCGACACCGACCCGATGCCGCCGACCGTCGACTTCGTGAACGGATCGTCGTCGAACGGATTCGCCTTCACGTGAAAGTCCGCGACGCCGTAGCCCTGCATGTACGCGATCTCGTCGCCGTCGACGATCGCGATCGCGCACCCCGGAAAGCGCCCCGCCATCCGCGCGAGCACTTCGTCGTCGATCACTTGGATCGTCCCGAGATGCTTCGCGTCCTTCAGCTTCGTCAGCGAGTAGTTGACGTCCGGCGCTTGATCGGGATGGAACGGGTCCTGCCGCGGCGCGCAGGCGCCGGCGAGGAGGCCGAAGGTCAGGGTGAGCGCGAGCGACGAGACGGCGCGGCGCGACGGCGGAGTGAGGAGCGAGTTCATCGTGGGTTCGTGGGTTGGTTTCGTGTCCACGACCCTCAGTGCGGAACCCGACCCGCACCGCATGCGACTTTCTTCTGCGAAGTGAAACGAAGGTGCCTGGCACCTTCGTTTCACTTCCCCTCGCAAAGTTGTCAGCCGCCCCGCACCGCGATCGCCACAGACGCGATTGCGCAGACCGCGACATAGACCGGCGTGACCCGCCCGACCCACGTCGCGTCGCGGCGCGGCACGCCGCCGAATGCGAAGTTCGCCTGCGCGATCCACAGCATGAACCAGTTCATCGGCGCGCCGACGGCGAGCGCGATGGCCGAGACTCCTGCGATCCATCGGGCATCGGCCGCGGGCGCGACGCACAGCACGCCCGCTGCGATGGCCGGGACGAAGACGACGACGCAGCCGTAGATCAACGCCGAGCGCAGCAACCATCGGCGGATCCCGCCGCGCGCATCCTTCAAACGGAGCAGAGCCCACGCGGCATTCGCCAGCGTGCGCTTCTCGGCAACCACGTCGTCACGCCGATGCGGTGCGACGAACAACCACGCACCGATCGCCGCGAGCACGACCGCGACCACGACCACGACCTGATCAGGCATCCGGGAAAGATGCCGCCGCAGCACCGTGGAAACCTCCGTTCCCGCGGCTGCTAGGGAACGCGACCGATGCTTGTCGGCCCGTCGCCGCCTCGCCATCGTCCGCCTCACCTCCCTCGTCCCCCCGGTGCACCTCTCGCCGGGCCACGTCAACCCCACGCCATGCGACGCAGCACGACGCGTCTCCGACCTCTCGTCTCGAAGGCCGCCGCCATCGCCGCGGTCGTGTTCGCCGGCTGCGGCAACGACGCCACGGCCACCGACGCACGCCTGCGCCCGATCGCGATCGAACTCCGCCGCAGCGGGACGACCAGCGCGCAGTCCGACGATCTCGCCGCCGAATGGCTGAACGTCGCCGCCGCACTGCCGACACACGGCGCGCGTCCGCCGCTCCCGCGCACACCGCCGCACGACCTCGCGGAACGCCTGCGGCGTCACGCACTCGATCACGCGCGCACCGCGATCCTGACCGGCACGCACGGCCCTTCTCTCGCCGGCACGGCGCGCATTCGTCGTCTCGCCGTCGCACCCGATGCACCGCCCGATCGAAACCGCAACGGGACGAATCTCGACGAGACGCTGACCCACGAACTCGACCTGCTGTCCGGCATCGCCGACGCGCCGGACATCCGCGGCATCGCGTCGGTGCTCGCACCGCATCGTGCGGCGAACGCGATCCTCGCCGGCGCCCCCGACGCGATCGACCTGCGCGACCTCGCGACGCTGCAGACCGCCCGCGCGCCGACACCGGCGATCGACGCCAGCGCGTTCGGCCCGGCGCTTCGCCTGCGCGTCTTCGTCGGCGCCGCACTCGGC
>JAEYTU010000591.1 GCA_023433825.1 Planctomycetota bacterium | reverse complement strand
CGGGATGACGAACGCCGTGCGTCGTCTGCAACGCAATCCGGAGCTGACCGACAAGGATCGCACCTACCTCGAACTGATCCAGGAAGGTCTCGATCGCGTGTCGCGGATCGCGCGTCGGGTGCTCGACTTCTCCCCGCGTGAGGTCGTCGGGCGGGACTTCGCGCTCGCCGGCGTCGTCGAGGCCGCGCGCGCACTCGTCGATCACCGCCTCGATCGCGAAGGTGTCGAGCTGACGGTCAGCGGCGCGCACGACATCGTCCTGCACGGCGACCCGCACGAGATCCAGCAAGTGCTGCTGAACTTGTTCCTGAACTCGCTCGACGCGTTCGAGTCGATGCCGCGGCCGCGCCACATCGCCGTCGACGTCCGCCGGCACGACGGCGTCGTCGAGGTCGTCGTCGCCGACGATGGACCGGGGTTGTCCCGGGAGCTGCTGCCGCGCGTCTTCGACCCGTTCTTCTCGAAGAAGTCGCGACCGGACGCGACCGGACTCGGGATGTTCATCAGCTACTCGATCGTCCGGAACCACGGTGGGCGCATCGACGTCGACTCGGAGCCGGGGAAGGGATTCCGCGTCGTCATGGAGTTCCCCGACCCAGCGGCAGGGCAGCCGTCGGAGAATCTCTCGTGATCTCCGCGCGGCGGAAGCTAGCCTTCGCCGCCGCAATGAAACGAATCCCCTTCGTGGCGTGCATGTCCGTGTCGGCCGTCGTGGCCTTCCTCGTCGGCGCCCATGCGACGTCGACGGGCGCTGCCGACGCGACGCTGCATGCGTCGCCGCAGGACCGCCAACCGCCACCCCCGCCGCCGGGCAGCCGTCGTCCGACGCCCCCGACGGTCGAGGCCAAGACCGCCCCGGCACCGCTGGTCTACGGCGGGGACAGTGGCAGTGCGGCATCGGCGAACGGCATCCTCGCCGTGACCGGCAGCTACGGCGTCGGGACGTCGGTGCTGTACCTGATCGACACGAACACGAAGCAACTCGCCGTCTACGAAGCGCGCGGCGGTTCGCCGAATAGTCGCCGCCTGTTCCTCGTCGGTGCGCGCCGGATCGACCTCGATCTGCAACTCGAGGGCTACAACGACGAGTCCGAGTTCTCGTACCAAGCGTTGAAGCGCGAGTTCGAAACGCAGCAACGAACCCTTGGCACCGGCGCGCGGCCGACGATCGCGCCGCGCGTCACCGACGACGGCGACGCCGGCGATCCCACGAAGTCGAACTCGTCGTCGAGCACATCGCCGGACAAGAGGTAGTGTTGTACGGCTCGCGCAGTAAGCTCCCGCGCCGCGAGTGCGCCCCAAATTCCCCGCACTGACACTGACCGTAATCGGAGGACTCTCCCCGTGACCGCATCCGAAGATTTCATCTCGTTCGAGAAGGCCTTGCGCGAACTCAAGCTGCGCAGCGAGGAGCTCAAGAAGCTCGTCTCCGAGGGCGAGATCCGCGCGTTTCGTGACGGCGGCTCGATGAAGTTCAAGAAGGAAGACGTCGACGCGCTGTCGTCGAAGCGCTCTGGCGAAGAAGAACTCGTGTTCGCCGACGCCCTCGAAGACGACACCGGGATGGTGACCGAGGAGATCTCCGAGGACACGCTGCTCGCCGACGACGACGTCGACGAGCCCGCTCCGGCGCGCAAGGGCGCCGTCGTCGCCGCCGTGCCGCGCACCCGCGCGCGCGCCGTCGAGGTCGAGGCGAAGGAACCGGCGTGGGTCGCGGCCGTCGCGATCCTGACGTTCCTGCTGATGGTCTACGGAACGATGGCGATCTACACGATCACCGCCGAAGCGCCGCCGCCGGGATTGCTGGCCTGGGCTCAGCCGAAGTGACCTCGGTCGAAGTGAACTCTGCTGAGTGAACTTCTCGCCCAACGAAGCCCGCGCACTCGCGAATTGCTTTCGCCGACGTGCGCTGCTTTCATCCGCCGCGTCGAGCGGGCGTGCAGATCCGGATCGGATTCTGCGCCGGCTCTGGCAGACGTCACGCCGCGCGGTCCCGATCGGTCAGAGGGCTCCTCGCAGTGCGGCGTCGGCCGTCACGTGATCGAAGCCATGCCACCAGGAGGGGACCGTGTCTCACCGTTGCCTTGCATCCTTGCTCTGTCTCGCCTTGCTCGGGTCGTGCGTCAGTCCTGAGCGTCACCGTGAACTTGAAGGCGCGAATCGCGCGCTGCAGCAGCAACTCGCCGACCTGAAGCGATACCAGGACGAGTTGCAGTCGAAGAACTTGGCCCTCGAGGCCAACGTCAAGCGGTTCGACGGCTTGGTGCAGGACGCCGAGTGGATCCGCGAGCAGAAGGAGAAGCTCGCCGAGCTGCAGAAGCTGATCGGCGACCGCGTGACTCCGAGCGACAGCGGCGTTCCTGGTGTCAGCGTCGTGCGAACGAACGAAGGCATCGCGTTCCAGGTCCAAGGCGAGGTTCTGTTCTCGTCCGGCAGCGCCGAGATCACGCGCAGCGGACAAGAGACGCTGCAGCAACTGCTGCCGATTCTGACGCGCGAGAACAAGCGGCTCCGGATCGACGGGCACACCGACACCGATCCGATCCAACGCAGCCAGTGGAAGTCGAATCTGCACCTGTCGGTCGGTCGCGCGATCGCCGTCACCGAGTTCCTGATCGCGAACGGCTTCCCGCAGGATCGGATCGCCGTCGCCGGCTTCGGGCAGCACGCGCCCGCGATCGTCGGCGACACGCCTGACGTGAAGAAGCA
>JAEYTU010000575.1 GCA_023433825.1 Planctomycetota bacterium | reverse complement strand
GGTGGCGGGGAGCCAGTGGTATTCCGCCAGGCTCGGTTCGTCGGCCAGACAGTCGACGAGATACAGACCCGCGGCGGGACCGAACGCCATCGCAACGGCGACGGCGCGATTGAGCTCGACGACGGGGGAAGGGGCGATGGCCAGGATCTCGCCGTACAGCGCGACGATCCGAGTCCAGTCCGTCGACGCCACGGTGACCGCGCGGGCGTGGCACGCCGCGATCTCGGCCTGCAGTCGAAATCGGCCGCGAACGTCGCCGAGTGCCGCTGCGCGTGCGAGCGCGTCGACTCCGCGACGGATCATCCCCTGGTTCCACAACGAACGATCCTGATCGAGCAGCAGGATTGCGTCGCCAACGGCACCACTTCGCGCACCGAGGCGCGACGACTGCAGCTCCATCAACGCGACGAGCGAGTGCACCTCGGCTTCGTTCGGCATCGCCTGTGCGAGCACGCGCGCGAGCCGCAGCGCCTCCTCGCACAGATCGGCGCGCGTCCACGCCTCCCCGGACGTCACGGCGTAGCCCTCGTTGAACACCAGGTAGAGCACCTCCAACACCGACGCGAGCCGCTCGACGATTCCGTCGCGGTCCGGAATCTCGAACGCGATCCGCTGCTCGGCGAGCGTCTGCTTCGCTCGCACGATCCGCTGCGCCACCGTCACCTCCGACGTCAGGTGCGCGCGCGCGATCTCCTCGGTCGACAGTCCGGCCAGCAACCGCAGCGTCAACGCGATCCGCGCGTCCGCCGGCAGCACCGGGTGACAGCACAGGAACATCAATCGCAGAACGTCGTCGCCGAACTCGTCGTTCGCCGCGTCCTCGGCACCCGAACTCGCCGCCGCGGCCTCGAGGTCGCGCGCCAACTCGGCGTGCTTCTGCTCCATCCGGCGATCGCGTCGGATCACGTCGAGGCACCGCCGCCGCGCGGTCGTCATCAACCACGCCGCCGGATTGTCCGGAACGCCTTCGTCCGGCCACTGCTGGAGCGCCGCGACGAACGCGTCCGACGCCACCTGTTCGGCCAGGTCGACGTCGCGCACGAAACGGGTCAGCCCGGCGAGGATCCGCGCGGATTCGAGCCGCCAGACCGCCTCGATCGTGCTCCGAACGTCTTCGGTCGTCACGCCGTGTCGGCCAGTAGGCGGATGTCGACCTCGCGCGTGCCGCCGAGGATTCGCACGAATCGATCGACCCACGCGATGACCTCTTCGACGTCGTGCATCTGCATCAGGCAGAACCCGCCGATCAGCTCTTTCGACTCGGTGAACGGGCCGTCGATCCGCGTGCGCTTGCCCTCGCGGTACTTCAGCCGCGTCGCTCGCGCACTCGGCTGCAGCACCTCGTGGAATGCGAGGACACCCGCCTTCGTCATCTCGTCGAGCACCGCTCGAATCGCTTGTCGTCGGGCCGCCGTCGGCGCTTCGCCAGCCTCCGAAGCCTTCGTCGCCATCTCGAGGATCATGTAACGACGCGCGGCGGCGGGGTCGAACGTCGGGTTCGGACCGAGATCGGCGCCTTCCGTCACCGGGCCGACTTCGATCTGCGACGAGCCCGCCGCCATTCCGAGCTTGCGCGCCCAGTCGACCGCGGCGTCGGCCGTACTGCCGGTCACGATCAGCATCCGGTGCGGCAGTTCGTTGCGACCGGAGAACGGCCCCTTCGTGACCTCACACGACCCGCCGCCGGACTCCGGCCCGAACACCAGTCGAAACCGTCGCGAACTCTGCAGCAGCCCGTCGCCCTCGAGAAATCGTCCGGACTTCACGGCCTCGCCGATCAACTGGCCCATCCCTTCCATCAGTTCCTGCGAGGGGGGCGTGCCGGCTTCGTCTTCGGGGCTGACCTTGTGCATGCAGAGGAATCGCATCGTCTCGTCTCCTGGAGAATGAATCCGTCGGGCTCGCGGTCACGCGACCGCGCCGTCCCGACGTTCTCCCCGACGTCGAACGGGCGCGCGCAGGATCGACATGAATGCCGAATTCTTCGCGCCGCGACGATCCGACCTCGGCCGTCAGTGCGCGTAGGTCGACGCGTTGCTCGCACGGAGACCGTCGTTCGGATTCCAGGCGATGGCCTGCCAAGTGAATCGGAACGCGACCAGCGTCGGCACCGCCGGGACCGGAATCGTGAACGCCATCGGCGCGCCCGGTTGCGGGACGCCGACCGTGACGACCAGCAGCGAGGGTGCGGCGAGCCAGAGTTGGCCGTCGACGCCCTGTGCCGGCGTCGGTGTCCCAGGCAGCGAGATCGCGAGCAGAACCGGCTCGCCGATCGGGGTCGTCACGTCCACCGTGACCGTGCCCCCTGGCGGACCCGCCAGAGTCCGAAGGCTCGGCAGCGGCTTCACGACGTCGGTCAGCGGAGCCAGGACGACCGGCGCGCCGTTGCTGGGTGTCACGGTTGGCGACGGATCGCGAACGACCGTGCCATGCGTTCCACCGACGACCGGCGTCGCCGCGGCGCCGAGCAATCGCCCGGCACTGTAGGCGCCGCTTGCGTCGTCGGTGATCCGCAGTTCGCCGCCGAACAGCCGGATCGCGGGGGCCGGCTGCGCGACGAACGTGCCGACGAACAGACCATTCCCTCCCGTCACGCGACAGCGGGATGTCGTGACCGAGCCGCCTTCGATCCTGACGCCGCTGCCGGCGATCGACGAGGCGTGGGAGATCGAGAACGCCGCATTGCCGTCGAGATCGCAACCCTCGATCGCGACCGTCGAATTGCGGCTCTGCACGCAGGTGAACGCGCGAATCCGCGAGTCGCGGATCGTGACCGACGCGCAGGCGTCGAGCTCGACGGCGATCGGGAACAGCACCGTGCGTTCGGTCGGGGTGCTCAGGTACGTCAGGCGATCGACGAGGATTGGTCCGCGGCAGTTCTGGAACGACGTCCGAACCGGCATGCCGAGATCCGACAGCGACACGCCGCGAACGATGACCGACTGGTGCGCCGCGAGATTGCGGACCGTCAACGCAGATTGGATCGGGAACGGCGACACTCCGAGCACGACTCCTGGAGCCGTCGCGAGGATCGAGAGCCCTTTCGCGTCGACCGTCGCCGGCTGGTAGCCGCCCGGCCGAACGAGAAGGACCGCGCCGTCCGGCACCGCTGCGATGGCTGCCGGAAGGCTCGTGTAATGAGCGCCCGGTCCATTCTGCGCGTCGACCACATAGGTCTGAGCGTGCAGATCGGTCAGGAGCGCGGTGAACACCGCGACGACGGCGATCGAGATGCGCATGGGACGGTAGTGCCGCGATTCCTCGCGGGGTGCAACAGTTTCTCGGGTGCGTTCTTTGTCGGTGTCCGTCTGCCGACGGAGTCGCGAGCGGCACGGTAGGCCCCAGCAAGCACTGTCCCATCGCGGCCCGCGATGTCGGCCTC
>JAEYTU010000571.1 GCA_023433825.1 Planctomycetota bacterium | reverse complement strand
AGTTGGAACTCGTCGCCGACATCGCGACGGCGTTCGCGCGCGCGCAGGCCATCGCGGCCGACGAGGGGCGGACGTTCGTCCATCCATTCGAAGGCGAGGCGATCGCGGCCGGCACGGCGACGCTCGGCAGCGAGATCGTCGAACAGGTCCCCGACGTGCAAGCGGTCGTCGTCCCGATCGGCGGTGGCGGACTCGCCGCCGGCGTTGCATCGGCCGTCAAGCGCGCGCGGCCCGACTGTCTCGTGTTCGGCGTCGAGCCGTTCGGCGCCGACTCGATGACGCGCAGCCTCGCGGCCGGCAGCCCGCAGCGGATCGAGAAGGTCGACACGATCGCCGACAGCCTCGGCGCGCCGTATGCGATGCCGTACTCGTTCGACTTGGTGCGGCGCCACGTCGACGCCGTCGTGCGCGTCGACGACGACGCGATCCGCGACGCGATGCGGCGGCTGTTCGACGAGTTGCGTCTCGTCGTCGAGCCGGCCGGCGCTGCGTCGACGGCCGCCGCGCTCGGCCCGCTCGCGGAACGGCTGCGCGGACTGCGCACGGTCGCGATCGTCTGCGGGTCGAACATCGACCTGCCGACGTTCGCTGCGATGCTGGCGACCGAGAGCACGTGTCCGGCGGCGATCACGCATCCGGCGCTGCGCGCGCTGGTCCGCGCCGAGGTCGCTGCCGGCAACGTCGTCCGGGAAACGTCGCGCGACTTCCCCGACCCCGGGAGCGCGTTCGTCCTTCTCGCCGAGCCGTTCCGCACGACGCCCGACGCAATGCCGAACGACGTCGAGTACCACGCCGTGAACGACCCGCACTGGTGGAAGGCGGAATACGTGACCAAGCGCACGCCGCGGCAGATCGTCGCGTGCGCCTTCGGCAGCCGGATTCCGTCGCGGCCGTGATTCGATTCCTGCACACCGCGGACCTGCAGATCGGCAAGCCGTTCGCCGGGGTCGACGGCGATCCTGGGGCCGCGCTGCGCGCAAGACGAATCACCGTGCTCGCCGACATCGCCCGCGTCGCCACGGCGCACGCCGCCGAGTTCGTCGTCGTGGCCGGCGATCTGTTCGACGCGAACACGGTGGACGCGCGCACCGTCGAAGGCGCGTGCCGCGCACTCGCCGAACTGCCGTGCCCGGCGTTCGTGCTCCCCGGGAATCACGACGCCGGCGACATCGCATCGGTCTATCGCTCGCGCCGCTTCGAACGCGCACGACCGCCGAACGTTCACGTCCTGATGACGCCGGAGCCGACGGTCGTCGCCGGTGGGCGTGCGGTGCTGCTGCCAGCGCCGCTGCTGCGTCGACACGTGTTCGGCGATCCGGCGTTCCACATGACGGCGGAGTTCGGCCGCGACGTCGCGCCGAACGCCGTGCGGATCGGCGTCGCGCACGGTGGCGTCCGCGGGTTCGCGAGCGACCCCGATGCCGCGCCGAACCTTTTGCCGGTCGATCTCGCGCAGCGAGCGGCGCTCGACTATCTGGCACTCGGCGACTGGCACGGAACGCTGCAGATCGACGAACGGACGTGGTACTCGGGCACGCCGGAGCCCGATCGTCACAAGCGCAACGCCCCCGGCGCCGTGCTGCTCGTGACGCTCACCGCGCCGGGTGCGACGCCGCAGGTCGAACGCGTCGAGACGGCGCACTTCCGATGGTTGGCGCACGAGGCGCGCCTCGCCGACGCCAGCGACGTCGATCAGTTGCGCCGGTGGTTCGACGCCGTCGACGCACCGGGCCGCGCAATCGTCGATCTCGCACTGACGGGCAGTCTCGACGTCGACGCGCGCCAGCAGCTCGACGAGCTCCTCGACGAATGGCGCGGCAGGTTGCACGTGCTCGCCGTCGAGGCCGACGTCGACGCGATGCCGACCGACGCGCAGGTCGATGCCGTCGCCGGCGAGGGGTATCTGCGGGCGGCCGTCGACGAATTGCGAGCGCGCGCGGGCGGCGTCGACGCCGACGCCGAGATCGCACGGCACGCGTTGACGCTGCTCGCGACGACGCTGGCACGAGCGAGGCCGTCGTGAGGCTCGTTCGTCTGGAGGTCGAACAGTTCCGCCGCATTCGCGGTCCGGTCGAGATCACCTTCGGCGAAGGACTGAACGTGCTGCACGGCCACAACGAGATCGGCAAGACGTCGCTGATCGAGGCCGCGTGGTGCGCGCTGACGATGCCCGGGCGCGGACAGACCGAGGCGCACCGGCGGATCGTGCCCGACGCGGGCGGCACACCGCGCGTCACGCTGGAGTTCACGGCGGACGACGCCGCCTGGACGGTCGTCAAGCACTTCGGCGCGCAGGGTCGCACCGTGCTGCGCGTCGTGCGGCCCGGCCGTTCGCCGGAGACGTTCAGCGAGGACGACGCCGAGGAACGGCTGCGAGCGATCGCCCACGTCGGCAAGGCCATCCGCGGCGAGGTCAAAGGTCCGGAGCGCCACCGCTGGGCGCTCGTCTGGGTTCGTCAGGGCGAGAGCGCGCTGGGTCCCGACCAGTTCGTCCTCGACGACACCACCCATGCGATCCGCGCGGCGCTGGCACGGGCGACGCAAGAGGTCATCGACGGGCCGGAAGCGGCCGCGGTCCTTGCACGAGTCGACACGCTGTACGAGCGCTACTTCACCGAGACCGGGAAGCCGCGCGCCGGAGCGAGGGACGTCTTGGCTGCAGCCGAACGCGCGGCGACGACGGCCGACACCGAGCTGGCGGCATTGACGGCACAGCGCGCCGCGATGGACGACGACATCGAGTCGATGCGTTCGGCGGAGGTGCGATTGGCCGACCTCGCGACGCAGACGCCACTGCTGGCCAAGCGGCTCGACGACGCGCGGTTGGCCGTCGAGAACGTGCGCAAGCAGCAGGACGCCGTCGCTGCCGCGGACGCCCGCGCCGAGGCCGCGATCGCAGAGCACGACCGTCGCGTCGAGCGGCGCGGCGACCGCCAGACGCTGACGGCGCGCCTTGCATCGGCGGCCGACGAGACTCGGGCCGCGCGGCAGGCATTCGCCGACGCGTGCGACGACGACGCCGGGGACGCATTGCAGCAGCGCCGCATCGCGCTCGGATCGGCCGCTCGCGACGTCGAAGCGGCGGCGCGCGAAGCCGCGGCCGCGGCCGCCGTCGTGGATGCGCTGACGATCCAATCGGTCCTCGCCGACGTCGACGGCAAGCTCGCGCGGATCGAGACGCTGGACGCCGCCTTGCAGGAACTCGCCGGGCGGCTGGCGGCGGATCCGTGCGACGACGAATGCGAGCGCCGGATCGCGGCGTTGCACACCGAGTTCGCACTCGCCCGCGAAGCCGAGAACGCCGCCGGTGCGTCGGTCACGATCACGGCGCTGGCGCAGACGCAGTTGACGGTCGACGGCGCGGAGCGCTCGCTCGTCGACGGCGAAGTCGTCGCGCTGTCGGCGACCGGACCGCTGCAGATCGTCACCGGCGACGTCGCGATCGACGTGACCCCCGGGGCGCAGGCTCTCGTCGACGCCATCGCGCGGCGAACGGCGACCGAGTCGGCGCTGCGCGCGGCCCTCGACGCCGTCGGGTGCGCGGACGTCGACGCACTTCACGCACGCGCGCGCGAGCGCCGTTCTCGCGAAGCGGAGCGAGTCCGCCTCTCCGGCGAACGCGACGGACTGCCGCGCGTCGACGGTCCGCTCCGAGCCGAGCGCAACCGGCTGCGCGAGCGGCTGGCGGAAGCCCGCAGCCGCGGCGGCGCGCCCGAAGCCGGCGCGACCCGCGAGTCGGCGGAGCAACGAGCGAGAGAACTCGCGGCCACGGCCGACGCGTTGAGAGCGGCTCACACGGCGCATGCGGCGCAGTTCGCGGCCGACGAACGCGCGAACGAAGCCGCGGCCGCGGCGCGCAGCCAGCTCCGACTTCGCCGCGAACTCGCAGAGGCAGCCGAGGCGTCGGCGCGCGCGAGCCTCACCGAGCACGTCGGACGCTTCGGCGACGACGCGTCGCTCGACGAAGCGGTCGCGGCTGCCAGAGCCGCGCGGGACGAGGC
>JAEYTU010000048.1 GCA_023433825.1 Planctomycetota bacterium | reverse complement strand
TGCTGACGAAGGCGCAGATGGAGTACCACCGCGACGCCGAGTTGCCGCTGCAGCTCGCGCAGTTCGAGGCACAACTCGAAGCCGCCGCGCAGTGGGCGAAGCAGCAACCGGAGCGCGCGCGTGAGCTGCGGGAGTTCGTGTTCCAGATCTCGAACGCGCAGAAGGCGTATCGCGGCGAGTACGAGGGGCTTCTCGAACCGTCGCTGCTGAAGGAGAAGGCCGCGGCCGAAGCCGACTTCCGCGCGCGGATCGACGCCGACCCGGCGTGGAAGGCCAAGTTCGGGACGCTGTTCGACCGCCTCGCCGAGAACGCGAAGCGAATGACCGAGCTGGTGCCGAAGCTGCGGTTCCACTCGTCGGGCGACTCGGCTCACGTCACGATCGCCGAGCTCGTCTTGGAGGCCGTCGATCCGGCGCGGGACGAGAGATCGCGTGCGTTCATCCTCGCCCAGCTCGAGGAGGCGGCGCCCGACGCGACGTTGACCGCCATCTCGAGCAAGTTGTTCGCCGATCAGATCCGCGACGCGCAGAAGTGGCTCGGTGACAAGGACCCGTTCGTCGTCGCCGCACTGGCAGGCGGCGACGCAGACGCGGCGGCCGATCGAATCGCGAAGAGCCGGATCCTCGATCGCGACTTCCGGAACGCGTTGATCGCGAAAGGCGCTGCTGCCGTCCACGCGTCCGACGACCCGGCGATCCAACTCGCCGTGCTGCTGCGCGGACTGTCGAAGGACTACGCGAGCGCGATGTCGGCACTCGAGTCGGAGCAGCAGGCGCTCGGCGCCGAAGTCGGCCGCGCGCTGTTCGCCGTCTACGGGACGATGGTCAGCCCCGATGCGACGTTCACGCTGCGGTTCAGCGACGGCGTCGTCCGTGGCTATCCGATGAACGGCACCGTCGCCCCGTGGCGCACGGTGTTCGGCGGCATGTTCGCGCGTTCGGTCGAGTTCGCCGGCAAGCACCCGTTCGACCTGCCGGAACTGCTGACGGCGCGGCGTGACCGGATCGATCTCACGACCCCGGTCAACCTCGTCTCGACGAACGACATCACCGGCGGCAACTCCGGCAGTCCGCTCGTCGATCGCGACCTGCGCCTGATCGGACTGATCTTCGACGGCAACATCGAGAGCCTGCCGAACCGGTTCCTGTACCGCTCCGACCGCGCGCGCACGGTGTCCGTCCACGCCGGCGGCATCCTCGAAGCGCTGCGCAAGATCTACGACGCCGACGCGCTGGCCGACGAACTGACGAACAGCCGCTGACGCGGCCGTTCGTTCCCCAGTTTCCAACCCGTTCCACCGAGAGAACCCAATGCACCGCACTCGCCTTTCGACGATCGCCCTCGCGCTGCTGCTGCCCGCAGCCGCGCGCGCCCAGGAGAACCTGGAGATGGGCAAGATGTGGACGTTCGAGAATCCACCGCTCGCCTACCTGCAGAAGGAGTACGGCTTCGCGCCGACGCAGGAATGGCTCGACATGCTGCGACTCGCATCGCTGCGGTTCGGGCGTGGGTGTTCGGCGTCGTTCGTCTCGCCGAAGGGACTGATCATGACGAACCATCACTGCGCGCGGGACATGATCGCGCAGGTCAGTCCGAAGGGCAGTGACTGGGTCAAGGACGGGTTCGTCGCGGCGGACTACTCCGACGAAGTGCCGATCCCGGGGCTGACGGTCCAGCAGCTGATGTCGATGCAGGACGTCACCGAACGGATGAACGCCGGCATCGCCGACGGCGACGACGCGGCGACGATCGAGAGAAAGCGCGCCACGAACGAGAAGGCGATCGCCGACGAAGCGCGCAAGAGCAACCCCGGTCTCGAGCCGCAAGTCGTGCGGCTGCACCAGGGCGCCGTCTTCCAGCTCTACCTGTACCGCGTCTATTCCGACGTTCGCCTCGTCGTCGCGCCGCACTTGCAGGCCGCGCACTTCGGCGGCGACCCGGACAACTTCACGTATCCGCGCTACTCGATCGACTTCGCGTTCTGCCGTGCGTACCTCGACGGCAAACCGGCCGACACGAGCCGCAACTACTTCAAGTGGAGCAGCACCGGTCCGCAGGAAGGCGAGGTGCTGTTCGTGACCGGCAATCCGGGGTCGACCGGGCGACTGCTGACGAAGGCGCAGATGGAGTACCTGCGCGACGCCGCGTATCCGATGCAGCTCGGGATGATCGACGATCGCGTGCGGATCCTGTCGGAACTCGGTGCGCAGGGTCCGGAACTCGAAGCACAGGTCCGCACGCCGCTGCTGAGCCTGCAGAACGCGCAGAAGGCGTTCCGCGGGTATCTGAACGGGCTGCTCGATCCAAAGCTGATGGCGCAGAAGGAGTCGGCCGAGAAGTCGTTCCGCGAGCGGGTCGACGCCGACCCGGCGCTGAAGGCGCGGTTCGGCGACGTGTTCGACGCGCTCGCGGACTTGGCGAAGCGGAAGTCGGCCGCGGAGGCGACGCAACGCTTCCACAACCCCGGTGGTCTGCCGGCGCTCGCGGCGGCCGTCGCGGCCGTTCGCGCGGTCGGTGCGCCTGCGGCGGGCGATGCGGCGCGCAAGGCAGCGGCGGGTGTGTTCCAAAGCCAGGCCGGGGCCACGACGCCGACGACGATGCCGTTCTTCGTCAATCACCTCGAGCGCGCGCAGCGGTGGCTGCCGGCGAACGACCCGGTGCTCGTCGCGATCCTCGACGGCAAGTCGCCGAAGGAAGCGGCCGAGCGCCTCGCGAAGAGCAAGCTGACGAATGCGAAGGCCGTGACCGAGCTGATCGACGGCGGCGCCGACGCGGTCGCGAAGTCGGACGATCCGGCGGTCGTCGTCGCGCGCGTGCTCGCGCCGATCGTGGCTGCCAATGAACGCGCGAAGGCGCAGATGGACATCGAGGAGCGCGCGCTCGGTGCGCGCATCGGGCAGGCGCTGTTCGCCGTCTACGGCGACAAGGTCAGCCCGGATGCGACGTTCACGCTGCGGTTCAGCGACGGCGTCGCGAAGGGCTTCCCGTACAACGGGACGATCGCGCCGTACCGGACGTCGTTCTATGGAATGTTCGCCCGCAACGTCGAGTTCGACGGCAAGTACCCGTGGGACCTGCCGCAGCCGTGGCTCGATCGCAAGGACGCGATCGACATGACGAAGGGCGTCAACTTCGTCGCGACGAACGACATCATCGGCGGCAACTCCGGCAGCCCGATCGTCAACAAACAGCTCGAGGTCGTCGGGCTGATCTTCGACGGCAACATCGAGATGCTCGCGAACCGCTTCGTCTACTCGGACACGGTCGCGCGATCGGTGTCGGTGCACGTCGAGGCGATCCTCGAATCGCTGCGCAAGGTCTACGACGCCGGCCGCATCGCCGACGAGTTGACCGTCCCGACCGGCGGCTGACGCGCGCCCGACGTTGGCCCGGCGCGCGCGCGTCACGCACGCGCGCCGTCGAGTCGCAGCTTCGCGAAAGTCCCGAGTTCGTCTCGGCCACACTGCGCGCCTCGCGGTCGACGTGCCGATTTTTCCGGACTGAATGTCGTTCTTCAGTGGTGACGAGCGACTAGTCGGTCGGTTTCGGTGACGCATCCCAACCGCCCCTGCGGCACCGTGGACCAGGACATCTCGAGCGAAAGCGTGCACGCCACCGACCCCCAGCTCCCCGATCGGGAGTTGGTCCGAGAGACCCTTCTGGGTTCGCGAGAGGCCTTTGGTCTGCTCGCGGTCCGTTATGCGCGCATCGTTCGGGCGGCATGCATCGCCCGAACGGGCATGCATCAGGATCTTGACGACATGGTGCAGGAGGTCTTTCTGCGTGCCTACAAAGGGCTCGGTCGACTGCAGTCCGCAGAGAGCTTCGGTTCGTACGTGCACCGGATCGCGGTCAACCTGTGCGTCGACCGGCTGCGGCGGCGCGACCGCAAGGCGCTCTCGCTCGACGAAATCGAGCTGGATCCGACAGAAGAAGTCGTCGACACGGACCCGCACGACCGCCTCGCTCGTCTGCGGCGCATCGTCGGTAGCCTTCCGGAGAGCCTTCGGGAGGTCGTCCTGTTGTTCTATTTCCAGGAGATGAGCTACGCGCAGATGGCCAGCGTCCTGTCGATCACCGAAGCCGCCGTGAACCAACGTCTGAACCGGGCGCGCCAGAAGCTCCGGACGGCGTTCGGGCTCCGTCCCGGCACGAACGGGGACGACAACGGGGGCCCCGTATGACGTCAGCTCGCGGTCCGACGCCCCGCGGCGATGCGAACGGCGACCAGCTGTTGCGCCGCGCGTTGGCGCCGCTCGCCGGCGATCCCGATGCCGACGCGGCGCGGGTGCTCGCGGCGATCCGCGAGTTGCCGGCCCCGAAGAGCTCGTCGCTGCCGCGCCCGCCACACGGGTGGCGCTGGCCGACCGTCGTCACGCTGATCGCGTCCTCCGCTGCCGCCGGCTTCCTCGTCGGTTTCCTGCTGCGCCCCGCTCCGCCACCGGCCGCCACGCAACAGCCGATCGCGCGGCCACCCTCGACGACGCCGACGCCCGTCCCGCCTGCGCCTCCCGATGCGCGTCTGCTCGTCAGCTACGGCAAGGTCACCGCGGCGCAGGCGCGCAACGCCAACGCCGCGCCGCTGACGATCGGCGACCCGTTGGCGCTCGGTGCGTTGCTCCAGACCGACGAACGCGCCCGCGCGATGGTGCGAACGGCCGACGGTGTCGAGATCTTCGCCGCGCGCGGGACGAGCTTCCGCCTCGTCAAGCCGACCGAGTTGGAGCTGCAGAACGGACGCGTGCTCGTCTACCTGCCGGAGAAGGGGTTCCGCTTCCGGATCCGTCACGCACAGGGCTTCGTCGACTGGGACCGGCTCGGTGTCGACGTCGAAGCGAAGGGCGACGAGTTGACCGTCTATTCGATGACGACTGGGGTCGTGCTGTCGGAACCCGGCGGCATCCAACGGCAAGTGCCGGAGATGCGCATCGCGGGCATCGCGGATGGCGTGTTCCGCAACGTCCGCTACCCCGACATGGATCGAATGGCCAACCTGTGGCCGCTCGACATGATCGGTGTCACGGCGCGTGACGACGAGATCGAGAAGTCGGTCCAGACGTTCCTCGCGAGTGGTCAACGGATGCGGTCGCCGATGGTGACGCAGATCGCGCTTTCGCGGATGGGCGACCGGACGTTCCAGCCGCTCGTCGACTACCTACGGAGGCCGGCGTCCGGCGGCGAGTCGACGCGCATCGTCGCGGCACGCGCCGTTGCCGACTTCGCCGAACGCGGCGACGCGATCGTGCTGTTCGACCTGCTCGGCGATCCCGATCCGATCGTGCGGCTGACGATGGCGTACGCGCTGAGCCGCCTGTTCGGATGGGACGAGACCTTCGACGAAGCCTTCTGGCGCGACGCTCCGGCCGAGACCCGCGCCGAACGCGCCGCCGAATGGCGCAAGAAGGTGCTCGGCAAGTGATCCGCTGCTGATCGGCCGCGCTGCGGCCCCGCCGCCGAAACGGGCGATGAAATTGCGACCGAGTCTCAGTATATGGTCGCGCCGTGAGCCGTCCCGTCGAGTCGATCCCGCGCCGCAACGCCCCGCGTCCTCCGTTCCACGCCCGAGCGATGCACGTCGCCCGCCGCGTGCATCTGTTCCTCGGGTTGCTGCTGCTGCCGTGGGTGCTCGCCTACGGGTTCAGCGCCCTCTGCTTCAACCACGGGATCGGCGGCCGCGCGACGCCGGCGCGGGACATCGACGCGCGCGCGTTCACCGAGCTGTTCACGATCGACGACGCGAACGGGACCGCGATCGGGCCCGCGTCCCGGCTCGCCGCCGCAGCGGTCGAACGCTGGCGCGCCGACGGCGTCGACTACCGCCTCGTCGGTGACACGCCGCGCTTCACGGGAACGTTCGTCCTGGAGACCCCGGCGCCCTCCGGCGTGCTCCGACTCGCGTTCGACCCGGCGAGCGAGACGGCGACGGTCCGAACCATCGCGGCGTCCGGGACGCCGCCACGCGCTCGCCTGCCGGCGCCATCGGCGGCCGACCTGCGCAGCCGGATCACGGCACTCGCCGCGAACGTCGACGTCGGCACCGGCGCATGCGACCCCGAACGCATTCGCGACTGGCAACTCCGCTCGGCGCCGCGGTTGCGGTTCGAGGCCGTCGACGAGCACGACCAGCGCCACACGTTCGAACTGCCGCTCGACGGGTCGTCCGCGACCGTTCGCCCCGCCGACGACGATCGTCGCCCGCTCGGCTTCGCCGCGTTCCTGCGCCGGATGCACACGACGCACGGCTACCGCGCCGACGCCGGCGTCGCGCGGCTCGGCCTCGCCGTCGTCGTCGATGCGATGGGCATCGCGATGGTCGTCTGGTCGCTGACGGGCCTGCTGATGTGGTGGCAGAAGCGCAGTCTGCGCCGCCTCGGCGTCGTCGCGCTCGCCGCCTGCGCCGTCGTCGCCGTCGCGATCGGCGCTGCCCTCTGGTTCGACTTCACCTCGTCGTGACTCGATACGCCCCCCGAACTCCCCTCCCCTGACCACACCAGTGCACCGATGACCACCTCCCCCTCCCGCCGCTCTCGCTCCTCCGCCGCCACGATCGTCGCGCTCGCGACGGTTGCGAGCCTTTCCGCGCAAGCCGCCGCGCAGCGCGTCGTGCCGGCGCAGTTCGCGACGACCGAAGGCAACTCGACGCACACCTATCCGCTCGGCCGCGTGACCGGCGCCGTCCAGTGGTTGATCGACGCGCCGCACGTGACGAACACGACGGGCGTGATCCAGGCCGTCGCGTTCCGCCCGAATGGTTCGCTGACGGCGACGTCGGCCGGCTACGCGAAGGCGTATCGCGTCACGATGCACACGACGCCGGTGCTCGCCGCGCAGATGTCGATCACGCCGGCGACGAACGAAGGCGGCCGTCCCGGCACGATCGTGTTCGACGGAGTCGTCAACGTCCCGACCGCCCCGATGCTGACGTCACTGCCGTCGCCGTTCACGCTGCGGATCCCACTGACGCCGTATCCGTTCGACGGCACGGCCGGCAATCTGCTGATGACGTTGGAGACGACGACGACCGATCCGACGCCGGGCACTTGGGCACTCGACGCGGTCAGCATCCACGCGACGAACGTGACCGGGCTCGCGACGCGCGTCGGCAACGGCTGCACGGCGAACGGCAACGGCGTGACGCTCGCCGTGACCGCGACGCAGGCCACGCTCGGCGGCGCCGTCGCGGCGACGCACACCGTCACGCCGCCGTCCGCGTTCGTCGCCGGACTCGCGCTGCTCGGCGGCACGAACGCCGACCCCGGGTATCCGCTCGATCTCGGCGTGCTCGGCATGCCGGGTTGCACGCTGAACGTGACCCCCGCGGCGATGCAGCCACTTGGCGCGACGGGAGGCGTCCTCGATCCGCACTTCTGGCCGATCCCGTCGGCGCCCGGCATCGCGGGCGCGACCGTCTATGTCCAGACATTGGCGATGACGACGCCGGCATCGCTGCTCGGCGCCGTGACCTCCGACACCGTCGCGGTCACGATCGGCGACTCGACACCTGCGCCGGTCACCGTGCAGAGCATCTTCACGCAGAACCTGATCACGTGGTCGATCGGTCGCGTCGGCTCCTATCACCCGGTCGTTCGACTCGAGGGCGTGCTGCCGTGACCCGGCGCCCCGTCACGGGAACTTGAAGCGAACGGTCGGCACGACCTCGAGCACGGTCCTCGCGTTCGCTTCGAACACGAGGCCACCGGCGTAGATCGTTCGCCCGGTCAGCCCCGGGATCGGCGGCAACCCGACCGGAGCGACGAAGATGCCACCTGTGCCGACGATGCCGGCGAACAACGGCAGTCCGGCGCGCAAACTCGCGAAGAACAGTGGATCCGGATTCAGCGCGAGTGTGCGAACATCGGTCGGATTCACCGACGACAGCGGGATTCCCGGCGAGTCACCGAGCGAAAGCATCAGGATGTACGGCAGTCCGGTGCCGCGCGGACTGCGGCCGATCAGCGCACAGCTTCGTCCCGACTGGCTCGCTGCGAGCACCGCGCGCTCGGGCGGTGCGCGCTCGACGATCACGTCGTCGAACAGCGCGCCTTCGTTCGACCACGCGTAGAGACCGATGCGCCCATCCGCGTGATCGGGGTCGACGAGGTCGCAGAAGGTCTGCCCGTCGACGGCCACGTGCAGGTGACTTCCGCGCATCGTGACGACGACATCGCACCACCGGTACGGGTACTGCTTGAAGCGGTCTTCGTGCAGCAGCGTCCAAGTGCCGTTCGTGACCTTCACGAGTCGCCGGTGCGACGCCTTCGTGTCCCACTGGAACCGGTAGTGATCGTTGGGCGAGCGATAGCGAAACACGAGACCGATCGAGTCGTCGTCGAGGCTCAGCACGCGCGTTCGCAGGACGATGTCACTCCACTGCGGGTCGCCGGTCACGGCGAGCGTGCCGAGCTTCGCCAGCTCCGACCGCGGACGACCGTCGGAGATCCCGGTGAACTGCACGAAGTGTCCGGCCCAAGGCGCCCATCGCGACGGCGCAGACGTCGTGCCTTGATCGACGATCGTCCACTGGGTCGCACTGCCGGCGTCGAACGTCTCGTGCAGCAGACGCTCCACGACGTGCTCGGTCGTGTCGCCGCGACGAACGACGAGGTCGTCGAACGACGCGTGCATGTTCGCCCACGTGTAGAAGCCGACGCGGCCGGTCGGATGCGACGCGTCCCGCACGTCGAACACGATGCGCCCGTCGAGCGAGACCCGGATCCGATCGCCGACGACCGATGCGCGAACGTCGACCCATCGTTCGGCGTCGGTCGGCACCGAGTCCTCCGCCAGCACGGTGACGACACCGCCGCGGCAGACGACGAGGCGCCGGTACGAACGGTCGGGGTCGAACGAGAACCGGTAGTAATCGCCTTGCGACAGGTACCGGAACACGACGCCGATCGCGTCGTCGTCGTCGGGCCTCAGGCGGGCTTGCAGCGTGTAGTCGGCCCACTCCGGACGGCCGATGATCGCCATCGTCCCGCGCTTCTCCGGCGCACCGGGTGCGGGGTTGCCGTCGCCGATGTCGGACAGCTGACGCAGCACGCCGCCCTCGACGATCCACGACGACGGGGCGTCGCGGGTGCCTTCGTCGACGATCTCGAACTGCGGCTTCGCGTCCTCGAAGTCGGCGGCGAGCAGCACGGCGTTCGCGGTGGGCTCGGCGTCGCGCCAACGGGTCGCGACCTCGATCACCGTTCCCGGAAGCGATCCAAGGCTGATCGACGCCGGAATGCCGTCGACGCGCGTGCGCGGCCGGAAGTCGAACCGATGCGCGCCGGCCTCGACGCGCGGCAGGATCACCTCGCGCCCACCCGACGCGAGTCGCGTCGTCTCGCCCTGCACGACGAATCCGCTCTCGGTGATGTCGCTCGTCACGACGATCCGCACCGGGGCGCCTTGCGCCTCGAACGTCTCCGCGTGCAGCAACCCGTGCTTGCCGTGGAACTCGACCGTCATCGTCGCCGGCGTGCGCGTCGGGTCGACCCGAACGAGGCCGTAGTTCAACTCGTAGCCACGCCAGCGAACGTCGGGCTCGAGCCGACTGCCGGCGAGACTCACGGTCTGTGCGAGCGGTCCGAACCAGTACTCGCGCATTCCCTCGCGCAGGCTCTGCGCCGACGCGAGGTGGTGATCGCCGGCGAAGAACACGACGTTCTCGACGCCGCTCTCGGCGATCCACTGCAGCAGGTCGCGGCGCTCGTGGACGAACCCGTTCCAGTTGTCCTTGCCGGCGCGGCCGTGCCGGAGCGGCACCGACGTGCAGACGATCTTGAACGTCGCCGTCGACGCGAGCAGCGCACTCTGCAGCCAGTCGCGCTGCGTCTGTCCGAGCATCGTCTTCGCGGGACTGTCGACGGTCGCGTTCGCGTCGCGATGCGATCGCGTGTCGAGCACGAACAGCTCGACCGCGCTGCCGTAGCGCCACGCGCCGTAGATCTCCTGCGCGCCATCGGGCACCGGGAACGACTGCTGCCAGACGGCCGTTCCGCTCGTGACCTCGGCCGCCGACGCCGTCGCGTCCCAGTCGTTGCGAACCTCGTGATCGTCCCAGACCGGCAGGAACGCCACGTGTCGAGCGAAGTCGACGAATCGCCGGTCGGCCCGCACGACCCGATAGAACTCGCGGTACTGCGCGAGCGTCGTCGCGCCGTCGGCGTACGGGAAGTCGCCGAGGCTCAGGAAGAAGTCGGGCGTGTGCGCCGCCATCCGGTCGAACAGGTCGTACGACTCGCGATCACGGATGTCGGCCGAGACCGTGAACGAGATCGGCGCTGCGACGCTCGGTGCGGGCGCCGTCTGGAACGATCCGAACGCGCCGACCAACTCGTGTCCGGTGTCGGGGTCGAGGCGCACCGTCGCGAACCAATGCCGCGATCCCGACGGCAGTCCGGTCAGCTGGAACTTGACCGCGTAACCGGTCGCCGACGTCGACTGCACGACGGGCGTCGTCAGACAACGCGTCGGATCCGGCACGGTGCCGTGGATCAGTCGAATCGCACCGGGGCCCGAGAGCTGCACCAAGACGATCGCGCGATCGTGCGTCACCGACCCGGCCATCTCGTGGCGCACCTGCGGGACGTTCGCCTGCGCGGGTAGACCGCTGGCTGCGCCGAGAATGCCGGCGAGCACGAAGAGCAGGCGGAGCAGGTGCATGACGTGAGCGCGACGAAGGGGCGCGGGACTCTAGGCGGTGGCGTCGGAACGAGGGAGGGCCGCCAGATCGCCGTGTTGCGTCGCGAACGCAGCGCGCGTCGTTCGCGCTCGCGCTCTGCCGCTGCCATCGGTCGCGCGCAATTCCCGGTGTCCGCGTCGCGTGCCTATACTCCGCGGCCTTTTTCGCGCGCTACAGGAGCAAGCCCCCCATGAGTTACTCGCACCAAGGCCGAACGCTGACCAAGGTCGCCGTGATCGGTTCCGGCCAGATCGGCCCCGACATCGCCTTGTACTTCGCCAAAGTGCTGGCGCCGTCCGGCACGAAGATCGTCGTCGTCGACGTCGCGCAAGCCGCGCTCGACAAGGGTCGCGCGAAGCTCGAGAAGAAGGTCGGCAAGGGCGTCGAGTCGGGGGCATTCACGGCCGAGCAGCAACAGCAGATGCTCGCCGCGCTGCAGTGGACGACCGACTACGAGGCGATCCGCGGCGCCGAGTTCGTCCTCGAGGCCGCGACCGAGGACAAGGCGTTGAAGGGACGCATCTTCGGGCAGGTCGAGCGACTGGTGGCCAAGGACGCGATCCTCGCCAGCAACAGCTCGCATCTCGAACCCGAGGTCATCTTCGCGGCGATCGCGGACACGTCGCGCACGACGGTCATCCACTACTTCTTCCCTGCCGAACGGAATCTCGTCGTCGAGATCGTCCCGTCGGCGCAGACGTCGCCGAAGGTCACCGACTGGTTGATGTCGTTCTACGAGGCGATCGGCAAGGTGCCGGTGCGCGTCAAGTCGCGCTACGGCTACGCGCTCGACCCGATCTTCGAAGGCGTCTTCCTGGCGGCCGCGCGGATCGCCGAGTCGGGCCGCGCGACGACGAAGCAGATCGACGCCGTCGCGACGAAGGCGCTCGGGATGACGGTCGGTTCGTTCACGGCGATGAACCTGACCGGCGGCAACCCGATCACGGCCGTCGGCCTCGACAACTACACGAC
>JAEYTU010000536.1 GCA_023433825.1 Planctomycetota bacterium | reverse complement strand
CGCCGATCGTGGCCGGGGTCATCGCGTCGTTCGTCGGTGCGGTCGCCGAGCAGAACGGCGAGACGATGACGCCGGCGCAAGTACTCGCGGCGCTGCGTTCGACCGGCACGACGATCAGCGGAAACATCGGCCGGCGGCCGAGCCTGACGGCGCTGCTGGCGACGAAGGGCCTGCCCGACGGACTCGTCGTCAGTCAGGACGCGACGCCCGGGACGTCGATCCGAATCGAGGTGCGCGGCGTCGGCAACTCGCCGTTCGCGATGCTGCTGTCCCTCGGTCGTGGGCGGCTCGGCATCGGCCTGAATCGCGACCTGCTGCTCGACTTGACGACGATGGTGCCGCTCGCGAACGGCACGGTCAGTGGCGCCGGCCTGTCGACGGTCGTGCTCCCGATCCCGAACAACCCGACGCTGCGCGGCGTCGACGTCTACCTGCAGAGCGGGATCGTCGAGAACAGCACGCTGAAGCTGACGAACAGCGCGACGGCGATGGTGCGGTGAGGGGCTGAAACGTCGTCGACGTCTCAGTCGACGTCGACGATCGTCGGCGTGACGACTTCGTGGGTCCGACCGACCTCGTCGACCCAGATCTCCTCGACGCCGACGACGCGCCCGTTCGCGAAGCCGAGCCGCAGGAAATGCGCGAGGACGCCCGCGTCCTTGTCCGGCCGTAGCCGCGGGACGACCGCCGGATTGACGAACAGCGTGTCCCGCCGCCGAACGAACCGCTGGCGCTGCGCCCCGTTCGGTCGCGCGAGGCGGCTGTGCATGTGGCCGGCGACGACGCACGGGATCCGAAACCCGAGGTACTCGATCTCGGTCATCGCTTCCGCGAGATCGAGATCACCCCAGTCGCCGCCCGGCGCGTTCCCGAAGTCCTTGCCGTAGATGTGGTGCGGTTGCGTCGACAACCCGGTCGGCCCGTTGTGCGCCAAGAGGACGAGGTCCTGGTGCTTCGCGCGGCGGGCCGCCGCGACGATCGCGCGCGTCGAGTCGGCCATCGTCTTGACGTTGTAGATCTGCTCGTAGACCTCGGGGTTGCGCAGCCCCTTGCCACCCCACGAGAACGGCCGCGCGCCGACGATCGAAACCCCTGCGCGGGGCGCCTCGCGGACGGCGTAGGCAAGATGGTCGTCGTCGAGGATCTCGAGGATCGCGTTGAGGTCCGGGGTCGGTGACTTGTGGCTGAAGCTCTGCCACGCGTCGTGGTTGCCGAGCATGACGGCCTTCGGACAACGCAGCTCGGCGATCGAGCGAACGATGTCGACGTTCTCGTCGCCGAGATCGCCGACGAACATCGCGAGCTCCTGTTCTCCGGCCTCGAGGAAGCGGCGGTCGGCTTCGCGCCAGTGGTCGTGGAGGTCTCCCAGGACCAGGATCGTGGAAGCGCCGTCGGGCAGGGACATCGGCGAGAGCATATCGAGCGCACGAAGCGGAACTCGGCGACGTGCGCGCGCGGGTCACGCAGGATCGTTGCTCTTCAAGATGCCGAACTTGACGAGCTTCTCGCGATACGTCGTGCGCGGCAGACCGAAGAGTTCGGCGGCGCGCGTCAGGTTGCCCTTCGCGCGGGCGAACGTCTCCTGCAACGCCGCCTTCTCCTGCGCTTCGAGTCGATCCTTCCACGACGCGCCTTCGCTGACGATCGCCGGCGGCGTGTCGCTGGGTGAGCCGGCGGGAATCGGTTCGAGCGACGCGAGGTCGAAGTGCTGCGGCAGCACCGCTCCGCCCGCCGCGCGCAAGACGCCGCCCTTCACGACGTGACGCAGCTCGCGAATGTTGCCGCGCCACTGGCGCCGCTGCAGCGCAGCCATCGCCTCGCGCCCGATCTCTGGCTCGGTGTCGAGTCCGAGTTCCTCGGCGGCCTCGCGCACGAATCGCCGCGTCAACAGCGGAAGGTCTTCCAGTCGCTCGCGCAGTGCCGGCAGCCGGATCTCGAGCTCCTTGAGCCGGTAGTAGAGGTCTTCGCGGAAGCGGCCCTCGAGGGTCATCTTCTCGAGGTCCTGATGCGTCGCCGCGAGGATGCGGACGTCGACCTTGACCGGTTTGCGGCCGCCGACCGGAACGATGCTGCGGTCTTGCAGCGCGCGGAGGATCTTCGCCTGCAGCTCGAGCGCCATGTCGCCGATCTCGTCGAGGAACAGCGTGCCGCCGTGCGCCTCTTCGAAGTGTCCGCGGCGAGACTGCGTCGCGCCGGTGTAGGCACCACGCTCGTGGCCGAACAGCATGCTCTCCATCAACTGCCCGGGGATCGCCGCGCAGTTGACCGGCACGAACGGTCCCTTCTTGCGCCGGCTCAGGTCGTGCAGTGCACGCGCCAGCACCTCTTTGCCGGTGCCGGTCTCGCCGCGCACGAGCACGGTGTAGTTCGTCGGCGCGTAGAGCTTCACCTGCTCGATGACGGTCGCGTATGCGGGGCTCGCCGTCTGCAGTGCCGGATGGACGGCTGCATCCTGCGACGGCTCGGCGCGGACGAGCGTCGAGACCAGATCGCGGTTGCCGAGCGCACCGGCGAGCAACCGACCGATGAACGCGACGCGCTGCAGGTCGTTCGCCGACAGCGTTCGCCCCTGCCGCACGCAGTCCGCGTACAGGAATCCGAGGGTCTTCCCGAGCGCGCGCACCGGCATCGCGATCGTCGAACTGATGCCCTCGTGGCGGACGCTCTGGAAGCGGGACGCGACCGGGTCTGCGGCGGCGACCGGGACGTGCACGACGCGTCCGGCGTCGGCGACCTGATCGAGCAGCGTTCGACTGATCCGGAACGCCGTCCGATCCTCGCCCTGCGACAGATAGAAGGCGCGCTGCCCGTCGATCGCGTGCTCTTCGTCGAGCTCGACCATGACGCGGTCGGCGCCGGTCGCGCGGAGGATCGCCTCCATCGCGGTCTGGATCATTCGCGCCGCCGAGCGCAGCCCTTCGAGCGAGTCGGCGACGTCCATGAACGTCTGGTACCAACTCCCGACCGGCGCCCCGGCGCTCTCGTGCGTGACGAGCTGACCTGGGTCGATCTCCTCGGCAACTTTCTCCGACGAGGCCTGCCGGCTGATCTTCACCATCGCCGGACCGACGTTGATGACGTCGCCGTCGAGCAGGACCTCGAACCGGGTGCCGACGGTTCCGTGCACCGATCGCACCGGGAACGGCAGACCGGCTTCGACCCGGATCCGCAGCTGTCCGCCTGGCGCCTGCTGGACCTCGACGAGCCGACCGGCGCTGCCAGGTATGTCCAACGTGATGTCCGCGTTGGACTTGTGAGCGCCAAGCCAGAACCGTTCTGCGTCGCAGGTCACGCAACGCACGCCGGCTTGGTCGGTGATTTCGAGGACGACGGTCATCGTCGGATTCTCGCCGACGCCCGTCGATGCGCCAGGGCCGGAGGCCGCGCCCGTCGGAGATCCGACGACGTTCCTCTCACAGCGAGACACGGGTCTTTGCCAGCGAAGGGGTTCGAGTAGCCTCCGCCGTCCACCACCGACCCATGGTCGTTCCACCTGATCCGAGACTTCGCGGGGGAGATTCCGTACCGGCATCTCCTGCCGCAGCCGCGCCAGCATCGACATGGCTGCTGCGCTGCTCGCGCGATCGCACGCTGTACGTGCGGCGCCAAGTCGACGGCACGCTGCACTTGGTGAAGGTGCTCGAAACCGGCAGCCTCGCCGAGGCCGAGGCCGAAGGTTCGCTGTCGCGGTGGTTGAAGATCGATGGTGTGCTGCGAATTCGCAGCGGCGGAACCGACGCGAGCACCGGTCGGCCGTGCGTCGTGTCCGACTACCACGAGGGCATCGACTTGATGCGGTTCCTGCATCGGCACGGACCGCTGACGCCGCGTGCGGTCGCGCGCGTGACCGTCGAACTCGCGACGACGTTGCAGCGCCTGCATCGCGTGCCGCGCCCCGACGGCGGCATCGGCATGCTGCATCGCGACGTCAAGCCGTCGAACGTCATGTTGCTCGGCCAAGGCCCCGACCCCGAGCGGAGCCCGGTCCTGCTGATCGACCTCGAACATCTGTGGCCGATCGGCGGCAGCCAGCGCAACGGCGCGTTCACCGGCGGCACGATCGGGTTCGCCCCGCCGGAGGCACACCGTCAGGGGATCCCGTCGCCAGCGTTCGACGTGTTCGGCCTCGGAGTGACGATGCATCTGCTCGCAACCGGGCGCGCACCGTTCGACGGACCGGACGAAACCGCGATCACGAGCACGCTGCTGCGCGGACGGCGACCGCGTCGTGAACTCGCGCGGCTCCCCGACGCACTCGTCGCACTGATCGACCGCTGTCTCGCGGCGGATCCGAACGCGCGGCCGACGCTCGACGAGGTCATCGCGGACGCACGCCACTTCCTCGCACATCAGGACGACGCCGACCGACGGCTCGATGCGGTGCTCCCGGCGCTGTTCGCCGGCGAAGCAGATGCCGCTGCGGCGACGCTGAACTCGCTGCACCCGACGTCGGATCGCGCCGAACGACTGGCGAGCGCGATCGTCCACGTTCGGCGATTGCGGCATCGGATCGCGCCACCGACACCACGCGAACTCGACGCGGCGCGCGCGAGCGGCGACCTCGCCGAGCCGGCGCGCTTCATCGCGCGACGAACGCCGGCGCTTGCGGCATATCTGCGGCGGTTCCCGGGCGATCCGGCGGCGCGGCGCACGGCAGACGCATTCGCCGTCGCCGGAACGCGCCTGCTCGGCGACATCGCCGTCACGGTCACGCAACTGCGCGAGGCGGGGCGCTTCGAGACCGGGGAAGCGATGCTGATCGCGACGATCGACGCCGTGCGGACGTGGACGCACGCGTTCGGCGCGTTGCCGATTCCCGCTGACGTCGTGCAGCACCAGCCGTCGCCATTGCTGCGCGATCCGATCCACTACCTGACGCTGATGCTGAACGGCCTCCGCGCCGCGGCGACCGAGCACGCAGCCATCGTCGAGCGGATGAAGGTGGCCGAGAGCATGCTCGATCTCGGTGGGATCGCGAGTGCCGTCCGCGATGCCGCCGAACGTCACGGTGGTCCGAGCGAGATCGTCGCGGCATTGAAGGACCGCGAGCATCGACTGCGGTTCTACGTCGAGCGCCTCGTGCATGCGCGCGGCCGGCTCGACGACCTGCGGCAACAGATGGCGGCGAACGGCGTCGAGGTGGACCTCGAACCTTTCGTCGAACTCGTCGAGACGTGCGAACGGCAACGCGGCGACTCGACCGACGCGACGACGGCCGAGGCCAGCGCGCGGCGCTCGATCGGCATGCGGACGGCGCTGCGAACGCTGCAGGACCTGCTGCGCGAGTTCCCGCACACCGAGGGCGGCGTCGGCCCGGCCGAACGTTCCCTCGCCGTCGCGCTGGCCGCCGTGACCGGCGTCTGCTGGCGTCTCGTCGAACAGGCCCAACGAAGCCTCGCGGCGCAGCCGATCCCGATTCGTCCGTTGCAGGCGCTGCTGAACCGGATCGACGGCTGCCGGCTGGCCGAGGCGTTCGTCGACGTCGCCGACCGCTCGCGCGAAGACCTCGTCGACGAGATCGAGGTCGTTCGGTTGAAGGTCGAGAAGGCGCGCACGACCCGCGACCGGATCGCGCGCGGCGCGCAGGCGGCGATCGACCGCGGGCATCTGACGACGGCGCTGTACGAGATGAGTCGCGCCGTCGATCGCTTCACGCACGACGGCGACGAGTCCACGGGGACGTCGCGGCAGTTGGTCGAGCAGTTGGAGGAGACGCGCGCGCGGAAGCGCGAGGTCGACCACGCGGCTGCTCGCAACCAGGAGTTGGCGGCGCGGATCGCCGAGCTGCAGGACGATCCGGCGAGCGCGACCAGCGAACGGATCAAGGCGCTCGAAGACCGCCGGGACGTGCTGGAGTACCTGCTCCGCAACGTGTCGTCGGAGCGGCGCGCCGACTACGCACAGGATCTGCGCGAAGTCGAGGTCGGCCTGCTGAAGGAGCGCGTCGACCGCTCCGAGTCGGAGTTCGCGGCAACGGTCGATCCGCGCCGACGCCTCGAGATCGCGCGCACGGCGATCGAACTGATCCGCCGCAACACGCTGGAACCGAGTTCGAGTCGGGGCCCGATCGGTCGCGTGCAGCGCATCCTCGAGCACTGGCGCGTGCTCGCCGACCGGACGTCGGCCGAGATCGAGGCAGAGGCAGCGCGGATCCGGGACGCAGAACGCGTTCGACGGCGTGCGCGAACGATGCGCTTGGCGAAGATCGGCGTCGTCCTGGTCGCGCTGTTCGGGGTCTACGAAGTCAGCCTGGCACACTCGCGCATCGACACGTTGCGCGAGATCGCGGGACTGCTGCGCGACGAGGCAGGACCGGCGCCCGAGATCCGCAGAACGGCGTCGGGCGTCGCGTTCGACCGCGAGTCGGCGCTCCGGACCGTCGATCGCTTCGCTGCCCGCCTCGCACGACACGGCGAGCAGGGGCAGATCCCCGCGTCGCTCGCCGAGGACTGGCAGGCGGCGGCCATCGCAGCGCAGGGCCTCGCGGCGTCGGCGCGCGCGTTCGACGCCGGCAAGCCGCCGGTGGATCTGACGGCGTGGGGCGACGGACTACTGACGGCGCGACGTGCGTTCGATCGCTGCAACGGCGCGATCCGCGCGCAGCTCGCCAGCTCGCAACAGGAGTTGGCCGACGCGTTGGAAGCGCACGCGCGTCACGCGCACGGCGTCGCACTGGCGGCCGCGACGGCTGCGATGCTGCGCGCCGACGAGGCGAACCGCGCGAAGCTGCGTCAGATCGTCACGGCCTCGCAGGAGCCGATGTTCGCGCTACCCGCGGAACTGCTGGCCGCGATCGCGAGCGTTCTCGATTCGTAGCGACGCGGTCACGACCGGCGGATGCCGACCTTGACCGTGAACGTCTTCGGCTGACCGTCGCGCACCGCTTCGACGGTCACCGTCTGTCCGATTCGCAGCGACGACAAGACGTCCATGTAGCCGCGCACGTCGTCGATCTCCTTGCCGTCGATCTTTTTCAGCAGATCGCCGGCCTCGATGCCGGCGGCCTCGGCGGCTCCGCCCTCGACGACGGAGTCGACGAGGAGACCCTTCGCGTCCGAGTCGTAGCTCGGCATCAACCCGAACGCCGGGCGGCCGTCCTGCGGAGCTTCGGG
Organism: Planctomycetota bacterium; assembly: GCA_023433825.1. Classification (GTDB taxonomy): domain Bacteria; phylum Planctomycetota; class UBA1135; order UBA1135; family UBA2386; genus JAEYTU01. Next base: position 4,535 of record JAEYTU010000536.1, on the reverse strand, counting down.
TGTCTGCGCCTCGGGGGTCGTGGTCGGCGTCGGCGTCGTTGCCGGAGTCGTTGCCGGTGCCGGCGTCGGCGTTGGCGCGGTCGCGGGCTTCGGCGCGGGCCGCGGCGCGGCCTTCGGCGGTTCGGCAACGACCCAGCAGAAGTCCCCACCATCGGCGTCGCGCACCAGTCCGCGTTCGCCGTCCGCCGTCGCCGTGCGCATCGTGACGACGACGACCTTCAGATCTGCTCGACGCTCGAGCACACGCGCCACCGTGCCGAGACGATGATCGCTGTGGAACTTGCCGTTCCAGTGAACGACGACGAGCGGCCGGTTCTCGCGCCGCGGCGCGCCATCGCGGGCCGCGAGGATCGACTCCGCCATCGTGTCGTCCTTCATGCACTGCGCCTGATACATGCGGTACATCGCGTCCTCGCTCGCGGTCCCCATGTGGCCCTTCATCGCGTCGACGAACGCCGTCCAGTACGCGTCGCGTGGCGCCGACGTGCTGCGCGCGACGTTCGGGTCGTTGCCGAGTTCGGCGACGCCCTGCTGCGAGACCTTTCGCGCGGCGTCGCGCGGTGCGTTCGCGGCGACGACCGGAATGCGATGGGCGCGCGCGTACTCGACGACCGGTCGGTAGTCGCTCTGGTAGCGCGGCCACGGACGGCTCGTCGCCTTGAACGTCGCCTCGTCGATCCGTCCGCTGAGGTACGCATCGAGCGCTCCCTGCACGTCGCGCTCGAACATCTCCATCGAGACGACGATGTCGACGCCGCGGCGGCGCAGCGCGTCGAGAGTCGCCAGTTGCAGGCGGTGGCCGTCCGCGTTCCCGTGCATCTCACCGAGGAACAGCACGTCGGCGCGTTCCGCCGCGTCCGCGATCGACTCGACGCCGAACCGCGACTCGACGCCTCGCAGCGCAGCGTGGACGGTCGGATCGAGATCGCGGGTCCCGTTCGTGGCGCATGCGGTCAGCAGCGCGAGAGGCAGCAGGCGGCAGAGGGCGGTCATCCCGCGACTGGTTACGGGTCGACGGCGAAAGCGCAAGCGCCGCGGGTCGGGGATCGCAATCCGCGAGTCGGATTCGGCTCACGTCGCCCAACCACCGCCATCCGTCGCTGTGGACTGCGATACAAGCACGGCCGCGTCCGACCCGGCGACGCGCCCACTTCCGCGTTCTCGTCCTTCACGGCATTCCATCGTGACCACTGCTCCCTCGTCCGCGCCGCTCCGTCGTTCCGCGCGTGCCGCAGCGATCCGGTTCGGGATCGCTCTCCTGATCGCGGTTTGCACGTTCAAGCTGCTGATGGGCATCCACACGCCGAACATCGCCGACTTGGCGGACGTCGCGAGGGGAGTCGTCGATGGCACGCCACGCAGCATCGCGTTTCAGAACCGACTGCTCGGGCCCTGGTCCGTCATGGCGTTGACCGAACTCGGTTGGTCGTTCGAGACCGCACTGCGTCGATTCCACTTCGTCGCGCTGGCCGTCTGGTGCTGCGTCCTCATGCAGCAGTTCGCGCTACGAGGCATCTCAGTCGCGCAATCGGTCGGACTGTTGACGACGACTTCGTTCTGTTTCCTCGTGCTTCAGTTCTATTGGTATCACACGTGGGACATCGTCGATCTGATCGTCTTCTCGTTGTTTGCCGATGGGATCCTCCGATCGAGGAGCACGACGTACTTCTTGCTACTGTTCCTCTTCGGCATCGCGAATCGTGAGAGCGCGCTCTTCATTCCGCTCTATCTGTCACTGCGCGGCTTCGAGTTCGGCTCCGGACGATGGTTGCCGGGCCTCGTCTCGACTCCGCGAGTCGTCACTGGCGCACTTCTGGTGCTGCTCGGCGCGGCTGCAATCCTGGTCGTGCGCCAGCTCCTGTTTCGACACGTGACACCTGGGATGGACGAAGTCGCGAACGACGTCCTCGGCAACGAGATCCACTTGACGAACAATCTGACCAATCTGGTCGTGACCAACCTCCGCAGCGTCAACTTCATCTACACGCTGTTCGTGCTCGGACCGCTCGTGTACTTCGGCGTCCGGTTCGCTCAGCTCGCGGATCCACGTGCGAAGTGCTTCGTCATGTGTCTCGCGCTGGTCGCGAACATCATGGTCTTCGGAATCGTCGTCGAGACACGAATGCTCTTCGTGCTGCTCCCGATGTACCTCTTCCTCTGGCTCGACCTCCATCAGCGCGCGCTGACTCAACCCGAGGTCGACGTCGCACCCACCTACGGCATCCGCTGATCAGCCCGGATGCGCGCGCCGAACGCCTACGTCCTGGTCTTCGCGATCCTGTGTCTGGTCGGCGCTCTGACCTGGTTGGTGCCGCCGGGCCAGTTCGCGCGCGAGACGAGGACGATCGCCGGCACGACCCGGCAGGTCGTCGTCGAGAACAGCTACACGCGCCTCGCCCGCGACTCCGACACCGCGCAGACGCCGTTCGACTGGGTGCAGGCACCGATGAAGGGCTTCGAGGCCGCCGCCGAGGTCATCGGGTTCATCCTGCTCGTCGGTGGCGCGTTCGGCGTCCTGCACGGGACCGGGGCCGTCGTCGCAGGACTCGCATGGCTGACGCGGCGCGTCGGCCGACGCGGTCGCGCCGCCGCGATCCCGATCCTGATGTTCGCGTTCAGTCTCGGCGGTGCGACGTTCGGAATGTCCGAGGAGACGATCCCGTTCGTTCTCGTCACGGTGCCGCTCGCCTGCGCAATGCGGTTCGACACGATCACCGGCGTTGCGATCCCGTTCGTCGGCGCCGCGGTCGGGTTCGCGACGGCGTTCCTCAATCCGTTCACGCTCGGCATCGCGAAGGGGATCGCCGAGCAGCCGATGGCGGAGGGCCAGGGGTACCGCGTGCTGTGCTGGGCGCTGACCACCGGGATCGCTTCGGCGATCGTGACCTGGCGTGCGCTGCGGATCGCGAACGGCAAACTCACCTCGCCGACCGAAGCACTCGACGCGCAATGGCGCAGCGACTTCGATCGGCAGGGGGATGCGAGTGGCGCGTTCGACCGGCGCCACGGCGTCACGTTGGCGGTCTTCGCGGCGACGATCGCCGCCGTCGCCATCGGCAGCACCGAGTTCGGCTGGTACATCCACGAGATCGCCGGAGTCTTCGTCGCAATGGCGATCGTCACCGGCATCACCGGCGGTCTGCGGCCCGGTGCGATCGCCGACGCATTCGTCGGCGGCGTGCGCGATCTCGCCGGAGCCGCGGTCATGGTCGCGTTCGCGCGCGGGATCCTCGTCGTCGCGAACGACGGCAAGATCGTCGACACGATGCTCGATGCGGCAGCGTCGACGTTGCAGACGTTCGGGCCCGACGTCGGCGCGCAGGCGATGTTCGTCGCACACACGGGGATCAACTTCTTCGTCCCGAGCGGCAGCGGCCAAGCGGCGCTGACGATGCCGATCATGACGCCGCTGGCCGACCTCCTCGCGATGCCGCGGGAGCAGGCGATCCTCGCGTATCAGTTCGGCGACGGCTTCTCGAACATGATCATTCCGACGAGTCCGGTCCTGATGAGCGTGCTGGCGGCAGCGCGCCTGAACTACGCGGTTTGGTTCCGTTGGATGCTGCCGATCCAACTGCTGTTCTTCGCGCTCGCCATCGTCATGATCGCCGCGAGTCCGTTCACCAGAACCTGAGCCGCACCCGGGATGAAGATCGCCACCTGGAACGTCAACTCCGTCCGCGCACGCCTCGGCCGCGTCGTCCCGTGGCTGCAGCAGCACCGCCCCGACGTCGTCTGCCTGCAGGAGACCAAGGTCGTCGACGAACTGTTCCCGCGCGAGCTGCTGGAGGACGAGGGCTACGAGATCGTCACGTTCGGCCAGAAGACCTACAACGGCGTCGCCATCCTGGCGCGTCACCGGATCGAGGACGTCGTGCGCGGGTTCCCGGACGACGCCGAGGGTGCCGATCGACGCGTGATCGGCTGCACGGTCAACGGCGTGATGATCCTGAACCTCTACGTGCCGAACGGGCAGGAGGTCGGCGCGCCGAAGTTCCACTGGAAGCTCGAATGGCTGCGGCGCCTGCGGGGCTTCCTCGACGAGCGGTACGACACGAGGGAGAAGCTCGTCGTGACCGGCGACTTCAACATCACGTTCGACGATCGCGACGTCTACGACCCGGTTGCGTTGCGCGAGACGATCCACTGCTCGACGCCGGAACGTGACGCACTCCGCCACGTGACCGACTTCGGCCTGCACGACGCGCTGCGCCGCCATCACGAGGAGGCCGGGATCTACACGTGGTGGCACTATCGCGCCGGTGCGTACCCGCGTGACCGCGGGCTGCGCATCGATCACTTCCTGATGTCGAAGCCGGCCTACGAAGCCTGCACGTCCGTCACCGTCGACAAGCCCGAACGATCGGGACTCGGTGCGAGCGATCACGCGCCGGTCGTCGCCGAACTCGACCTCGGCGACTAACGCCCGCGGTAGCGTCGCTCCGCGCGTCAGATGTCGCTCGTCAACACCGAACGAACGTCGAAGTCGTCCATGTGGCGCAGCAACACCGTCGCTGTCGCCGACGGCATCACAC
>JAEYTU010000521.1 GCA_023433825.1 Planctomycetota bacterium | reverse complement strand
ATGAAGCGGTTCGGCGTCGTGCTGGGTCTGGTCGTCGCCGTCGTCGCGCTCGTGTGGCTCGTGATGCGCGACGGGCGCGCGCCGGCGCTGCGCGATCCGGCGTCGGCGAGGAACGACGCGACGCGCGCGGCGGATCGAGTCGAGGCGAACGCGATCACCGCGCTGCGCGACGGCGACACGCCCTCGGCCGGGCGCGTCGAGACGCTGGCATCGGTGGACGAACCCGCGCAACGCCCAGTGCCCGACGGTGCGCCGTTCGCCGACGTCCTCGTCGTCGACGCCGCGACCGACACGCCGCTCGCCGGCATCGAAGTCGTGTTCGGCGACGAGTCGGTCTTCGCAGCGATGGCCCGGCTCCCCGACGACGAACGCAAGCGGCTGACTCGCCTGCAGGCGTGGCGGAAGTTCGGGTGGCGTGCGCGCACCAATGGCGACGGCGTCGCGCGCGTTCACCTCGGTGTCGCGTTGACGGTCGTGCTCGCATCGCACGACGCGCTGTACGGCGAACTGGGACTCGGGGGCTCGGCCGCCGGGCCGCCGGAGCGGCACCGCTTGGAACTCGTTCCCGATCGCACGCTGACCGTGCAGGTGCTCGACGCCGACGGCCGAGCGGCGAGCGACGTGCCGGTGACGTTCGTCAGGCGGAACGTGGATGGCGGAGTGTGGCGGAGCTTCGACGTTCGCGAGACGCTGCCGCCGGACGGGATCGTCCGGTTCGACCACTTGCAGTTGCGCTACGAGCTTCGCGCACCGGACGTGACGACCACAGCGGCAGACTCCGTCTGGCAGGTCCGCGTCGACGTGCCGGGACTCGAGTCGACGGCCACGTCGTTCGATCCGAGCGCGCCGCCGACGGACCCCGTCGTGCTGCGAATGCCGCCGACGGGTTCGCTGGTCGTGCGGTTGCACTCGGCCGGCGTTCCTCTCGCCGGCGCCGAGTCGCTGCGCCTGCGACTCGCGGACGTTCCCAAGTCGCCGATGCGCAGCGTCTGGCAGCGGAAGGTCATGGCGGACGGGTGGACGAGATTCCCGCACGTCCCCCTCGGCAGCACGTTCGAAGTCGAAGCGCTGGCGGCCGTGCCGAGGCTGTCGCTCGATGCGCGCCGGGCGTCCGTGTCGACGGGGCCGTTCGCTGGACCCACGCAGCCGGGACAGGAACTGCGCCGTGAGTTCGCGATCGGAGCGGATCGGGTGCTGGTGATCGGGCGGTTGTGCGACGCGGACGGCCAGCCCGTCGACGCTCGCGAGGTCGTGTTCGACCACACGATCGGGACGTGGAACATCGAGGCGATCGTTCCGATCGATGCGGACGGGCGATTTGCGGTCGTGCTCGAGGGAGGCTCGACCGACGGTGTGACCTTGTCGCGCGGGATGTTCCGCTGCGAGGTCCCTGGTCGTGCTCCGGTGCGACACGTGCTCGGCGAGCGCGTGCTTGCCAGGGGGCCGAACGACCTCGGCGACTTGCGAATGACCGAGGCGCCGCTGGTCGTCGCCGGGCGGTTCGTGTTCCCGGAGGGTGTGCGTCCGTTCCCCATCCACCCCGTCGTCGAGCGATGGACGCTCGGCCTCGACACGGGGGACGAGGACGCGTTCGCGTTCGTCGGTTCCTTTCAGACGCACCAGAAGCGCGACGGCAGCTTCGTCGTCACCGGTGACGCCATCCCGGGGCGTTACCGACTCGACGTGTCCGATGGCCGACTCTTGCCGGTCGAGCCGATCGAGTTCGTGCTTGGCGCGCGCGATCTCGTCGTCGCCGTCGATCCAGGCGCGGTGGTCCGGTCGACGGTCGTGCTCGCGGACGAAGGGTCGCCGCCGCCGAGCGGTTTGCACGCTGTCCTCCGTGTCGGTGCGGAGGCTCACGAATTCACCCAAGCGGGCCCGAGCGACGGTCGCTGGTTGTTCGAATGGCGGCCGATCCCGCGCGGCACCCATGTGCTGGAGTTCTACGTGCGCGGCTTTGCGGCGCCGGTGCACGTCATTCCCGACGTCGTCGTGCCCGAGCCGGACGGCGGCGATCCGCGGCTGCGAGACATCGATCTGCGCGACAAGGTCACGACGGTGCGGCTGCGCTCGACGGACCCCGGCGATCGTTCGCGTTCGAACCCCTTCGCGCAACGACCGGTCGCGTTCCCGATGCCACAGGCGTTGAGTGCAGTCTGGGACGGGCATCGGTTTCACGAGGGCGAACTCGTCCTCGCCGTTCCGCGCGGACGCGTCGATCTGCGGATCGCGCAGGAGGGTCGCGTTCCGGTCGAGCTGCGTGACGTCGTCGGCAACGTCGACGTGACGTTGGTGCCGTGGCCGGAGGTCGAGCTGACGTTCGTCGGTGGAGGCGCGCTGCCGGACGGGGTTCGGATCGAAGCGCAGTTCGCGCGCGCCGCCGACGACGCGGACGCGGGGTACGACTTGGTTGGGTGGGGTTACTCGATGGGCGACCGCGCCGCGTTGCTTCTGCCGCCGCTCGAAGCACGCGCGACGGCGACCGGCACGCTGCGCCTGCCGGTCGGCGGGCGCGCGCGGGAGCTGATCGTCCACCTCGTGCGCGGGGTCGGGGAAGCGGCGGTGCGCAGTCGCCCGCTGGCACACGCAACGCCGCCGATCGAGCCGGATGCGGTGCACGTCGAGGTGCGCATCGCTGCCGACGAATGGCGACGTGCGCTCGGCGAAATCGTGGAGGGGCGATGAAGCAGTTCGGCGTCGTGCTGGGTCTGGTCGTCGCCGTGGTGGCGCTCGTGTGGTTGGCGATGCGGATCCCGTCCGCGCCGCATGCAGCCGACCCCGCCGACACGGCGAACGTCGCGCCGCCGCCGAGCGTCGCGAGCGCGGAGGAGCGGGCGTCGCACACAGAGGTCGCGCCGCCACCGTCGTCCCCATCACGCGTCGAGGACGACTCGATCGCGGCGACGAAACCGGTCGACTTTCGCCTCGATCCGAGGAACGTCGTGGCGTCGGGCCGCTTCGTTTTCGCCGAGGGACAGCGGGCGACCCAGATCGTCGTGCACGTCGAGAGGCGCGCCGTCGATCCACTCGGGCGCGAACAGTTCCATCCCGAAGCGTTCCACATCGAGGCGAGCGGCGACCGCTTCTTCGTGACCGGGACGGCTCCGCCCGGGCGATACCGACTCACCTTTCCGGGACGCAACCACCTGCCGATCGAGCCGATCGAGTTCACGCCCGGGGATCGCGACATCGTCGTCAAGGTCGACCGCGGCGTTGCGCGTCAGGTCCGGTTGCGGCTGCCGGACGGCGTTCACCCGGGAGCGCGCGGGTTGCTCGGGGCGATCGGCGACGACCCACGTCTCGTCGTCGAACTGACGGACATCGCGGACGACTACGGCGCGCTGCAGTGGCCGTCGGTACCGGTCGATGTGCGGCGATGGGAACTGCGCATTCGCGGGATCGAACGGCCGCTCGCGTCCTTTCCCGACGTCGCCGCGCAGACGGAGGTCGTCGATCTGCGTGCGCTCGTCGACGTCGTCACGCTGCGGAAGAAGGTCCAGGGGGACGCCTTGGTGTACCTGTTGCCGCGGCCCGTCGAAGGCACATGGCGCGGGATCCCGTTCCGAGATGCGGTCCTGCAACTGCTGGTTCCGAAGGGGCCGACGCATTTCGTCGTCGTCGTGCGTGATCAGCCACCGATCGAACTTCGCGACGCGCGCGGTGAGGTCGTCGTCGAACCGACACCCTGGCCCGAAGTCGAGATCGTCATCGCAGCGGACCGGCCGCTCCCGCCGGACCACGGGTGGATCGCGTTGCTCCGGCCGGGTCCGGGAAGCCCCGAATGGCGCTCGCCACGAGCGTCGCACCACGACGGCGACGGTGACCGGGTCCGGCTGCCGATCGGCGCCGAGCCATGCCAGTTGACGCTGTGGCTCGGCAGCCAGCACGGTGGCCCGATGATCCGCGTCCCGTGCGAGCCATCGCTCGTGCCGCCGGGCGTCGCGACGTTCGTCGTGCGCGTGACGGCGGAAGCGATGCAGCGTGCGCGCGCGGAGGCAGCGAAGTGACACGACGTTCCTGGCTCCTCGCGCTGCTCGGTGTGGCGGTGCTTGCGCTTTCGTGGGTCGCGCTGCGCGATCGGCGCGGTGTGCCGGATGGCGTGTCCGAGGGATCGATCGACGCGCGGGTCGACGGTCCCACGGCGAACGCGGCCGCGGATGCATCGACGCCGTCGCGGACACTCGCACGCCTCGACGTCTCCGCGCAAACCGCGCACGCGGCGCCGCCGCGACCGCCGGCGTATGCACAACCGCCGGTCGACATCTTGGTCGTCGATGCCGAGACCGATGCGCCGGTCGAGGGCGCCGAAGTCGCGTTCGACGATGGATCCGCGGACGCGCGCGTCGCTGCGATGCCGGTCGGCGAACGCGGACGCCTGGCCTACGACGGCGAACTCGTCGCGCGGACGTTCGGTGGAACGACGCGCACCGGCGCCGACGGTGTCGCGCGCGTGGGACTGCGGACGAACGGCGGCACCGTGCACGCGCGCGCCGACGGTCGCTACGGAATGCTCCGCATCGATGCCGCAGCGGAAGGACCGCCGTACCGGCATCGACTCGTGATCGAGCGCGATCTCGGGTTCACGGTGCGCGTCGTCGACGCCGACGGTGGCCCGGCGAGCGGTGTGCCGGTCGCAGTCGGTGCGATTGGCGACGACGGTGCGCTCGTCGAAACGGCGTGGGTGCACCACCCGCCGACGACGGCGTCGGATGGGACGGTGACGTTGCTGCACCTTCAGCGTCACCGCCTCCTCCATTCGTTCCGACAGGTTGGCACGAAGTGCGTCTTCGTCGCGTTGCCTGGGCTCGAGCACGTGCGCGCGACGTTCGCGGGGTCCTCGCCGCCGACCGGGATCGTCGTTCTGCAGCTTCCGCCGACCGGGGCGATCGCGGTGCGGCAGGCGAGCGATGGGATGACGGAGGGCTTCCACTGGCTGTCGCTTCGTCTCGCCGCAGACGTCGATCGCGACGCCGACA
>JAEYTU010000447.1 GCA_023433825.1 Planctomycetota bacterium | reverse complement strand
TGCCGATCTACCTGCCGACCGGTCTCCGGATGGTCGTCGGCGGGTGACGGCCGCGGCGCGCGGTTCAGCGCTCGGCGCCGAACCGCTGCCGCCAGTAGACGAGCACCAAGTCGGCGTCGAAGTCGTCGCCGCCGCCGCCCTGCGCGTAGTGGAGTCGCTGGTAGCGCGCACCGACCGCGCCGCCGGCGAAGACCTCGACCGACAGGTCGGAGCGCAGGTCGAACGTTCGCACGTCGAAGCTGCCGTCGGTGCGCGTCCACGCCGCGTCGGTGCGCCAGCGGACACTGGCGCGCGGACGCAGTTCGAGACCGCCGGCCATCGTGTGCGTGTCGCCACGGAAGCCGACGAGGGTCGGGACCGGTGTCGGGTCGGGGTCGAAGTAGAAGTTCGTCCGCGTCCGACTGTCGATCTGCGAGAACGCGTAGCTCGCGAGCAGGTCGATCGCCTCGTCGACGTTCCACGTGACGGTCGCCGTGTGGCGGTCGTGATCGATCCGGAAGTCGGTCGCCGCGTTTCGCGCGCGCCGTGAGCGCGTCGCGACTTCGACCGTGACCGACTCCGTCGCGTAGCGCAGGCGCGCGCCGTGGCTCCGCGCGTCGCGCTCCTGTTGCTCGACCAACGCGAGCCCGGTCTGGCCGAAGTCCTCGACGTCGGCCGACACCGTCCACCGCGGCGCGAACTTCCAGCGCAACGACGCCAGGACGCCATCGTCGGTGATCGTGCCGCGCGTCGGGTCGAGGCCGCCCGACGGCAGCTCCGGCAGCACGAGCCGTTCGTGCGCGAACCCGTAGCCGATGCCGACGACGAAGTCGTCGAACGGCTCGACGTCGACGCCGATCGATCCGGTGTAGCGGCGCTGCTCGGTCCGCTGCGTGCGAACGTCGTCGACCCGCACGCTGCCGCCGCTGCCCGGGAACGTCGTCACGTCGACCTGATCGAGGTGCAGCCGTTCGAGATGGTCGCGGTAGCGAAGGTCGCCGACGACGACGACGCGGTCGTGGACCTCGTACTCGACACCGATCCCGAGCCACGTCGTCGCCGCATCGCCGCGCACGCGCGCCGTTGTGTCGGTGACGAACTCGACCGTGTCGAACCCGGTCGCGCGGCCGAGCGCGCCGAGGTCGCGATCGAGGTCGCGCCGGCGAGCGTCCAACTCGACGCGGAACGCGCCGAACTCGCGTTCGGCGTTCGCTGCGAACGTCGGCCCCGTCGTCGCGCCGCGCGACTGGAACGTCTCGCTCTCCCGCAACGCCGGATTGCCTGGGGCCGGTCGGTCGAACGTCCACCGTTCGACCTCGAACTGATCCAGCCAGTCGACGCCGATCCGGTAGCGCAAGCCGTCGAGATCGCCGTGCAGGCCGACCGACGTCGTGTCGGCGCGCAGTCGCCGCGGACTGTCGACGGAGGTCACCGGCGTCAGCGGCGACGCGCCGCGGCCGGCGAGACGTTGGGTCAGCCAGCGACCGTCGTCCTCGTGGTGCTCGAAGCCGAACGTCAGCGTCACCGCGTCGGACAGCTCGACGTCGAGCGTCGCGCCGAGTTGGTCGGTCTCGCGCGAGACGCGCGCGTAGTCGCCGCGCGCCCGGTACTCGAACACGCGCGACTCTGCGTCGAAGCGCGCCTCGTACCGATCGCGCTTGCCGAACTCCGCCGAAAGCCGCCGCCACGGGTCGCCGACGTCGCGCGCGCGCAGATCGATCCGATCGAGCCAGTCGGTCTCGCCGTCGCCTTCGAGCCGCGCGTCGACGAGGCGGAAGCCGGCATCGAGGTCGACGTCGGTCGCGTAGCGATCGCGCGAACCCGAGCGCGAGACGAAGCGATGACCGAACTCGACCAAGCCGCGCCATTCGAATGCGGCGATGCCGCGCTCGCGCGGCAGCACGATCGGTGTCGTCGTCGCGCGACCTTCGAGCGCCGCCTTCGTCAGCGACTCGCGGCTGCGCCACGGGTGCGCGCCGAGGTCGGTCGCGTAGTCGCGGTCGCCGTGACAGGTGCGGCAGTCGGAGGCCGCGACGGGCGGCGGCCGGACCAACGTCGCCTCCGGACGCCGCGCCGACGCGACGTGCGGGCCGGTGCCGACGTGACACACGCTGCAGGTTCGATCGCGCGTCGCCTCGCGCTCGAACAGCGGCGCGTGGACCGAAGCCTTGACGGCGGCGAACGCACCCGGATGGCAGACCATGCAGGTCGCGTCGCGCGTCGCGTCGTCGTCTTCGCTCCGAGTCGACGTCCGCACCGGCGACCGAGCGGCAGCGCACAGCAGCGCAATTGCACCGACGACGAGCAGGATGCGCGGGTCGGCGTTCACCGGAACAGGTAGCGCGAATGGTTGCTGCCGTGGACCTGCGTGTGGCAGTTCAAGCAGTTCGTGAACACGGCGCCGGGCGTCTGATCGTGGAACGCCGGGAAGTCGCCATGGCACGCGAGACAGTTCTGCTGCGTCGTCGCCTCGTGCAGCATGCGCCGATTCGAACTGCCGTGCGGATCGTGACACGCGACGCATCCGTCGTGGCGCGAGGCCTGATGCGCGTAGACGAACGGTCCGCGATACGCGCGGTGGCACTCGACGCACTTGTCTTCGCGCAGCGTCGCGTCGCGCAGCCGACGGCGCGCCGAGTGCGGTTCGTGGCAGTCGCTGCAGAGCATCCGGTGGTGCTCGTCGACCGGATGGCGGTTCGGCAGCCGAAAGCGCGCCGCGACGTCGGCGTGGCACGTCTTGCAGTTGCGCTCGGCGTCGGCGCCGACGTCGCCGCGACGCGCCGACGGCGAGTGACAGGTCGTGCAGGTCACGTCGTTCCGCGCGTGGGCGCCGCCGTGCAGCCCGGCCATCGCCGGCGAGCCACGGTGGCACGACAGACACGCGTTCTCGATCGTCTCGCGCTTCGCGCCGCGCAGCGATTCAACGAGGTTCTTGGTCCCGCCGGCACGCGCGTGCGCCTCGGCGCCGGCGTGGCACGAGCCGCAGCCCTTCGCGACCGGCACCGACATGCCGGCGAGCGGCGCGTGGACCGTGCCGGCGGCGATGTGGTCGTGGAACGCCGGAGCGTGGCATTCGGCGCAGGTCGCGTTGCGCATCGCCGTCGCGGCGGACGGTGATGCTGTCCCGGTCGCGGTCGTTGCCGCGGTCGCAGGCTTCGCGCCGGAACGGCCGTGCGGCGCCGGCCCGTGCACGCGGTGGCAGTCGAAGCAGTCGAGCGCCTTCCCGAGGAACGGGCCGTCCTCGTCCGGCCAGTGGGCGCGCTGCGGATGCACGTCCTGATGGCACCGCACGCACGTCGCGACGCCGTCGGTCGCGTGGTCGGGACGCGAGATCAAACGTGCGACCCCGAGGTGGTCCTCGTGCAGGGAGCCGTTGCCGTGGCACGTCGTGCAGCCGCCATGCGGGTCGTCGGTCGCGAGGGCGCGGTGGCCGGTCGTCGAGAGCGCGTTCGCCTGCAGCGGGTGGCAGGTCGCGCAGCGCGTCGACGGCACCGGCTTCGCACCGGCGAGCGTCGCGGCGCGCGAACGAAAGCGCACTTCGGGCAGCGGCGTCGCCGGGCGGCGTTCGTGGACGCTGTGGCAGTCCGTGCACCCGAGCCCGGCTTCGAGCAGCCCAGCGACGCCGCCGCCGCCGTGCGCCTCCGCCTCGGCGGTGTGGCAACGTCCGCACAGCTTCGCCTGCACGTCGATCGGCAGCTTCTGTGGATGCGTGATCTTCGCGATCGCGCCGTCCCGCACGGCAGCGTCGCGCGCGCCGGTCGCGTGGTCGCCGCCAGGGCCGTGGCAGGTCTCGCACGCCATCGTGTGCGGCGACGCGACGACCGCTGCGTGCACGCCGTGCGCGATCTGCTCGGCCTCGCTGGCGTGGCATTCGCGGCACGCATCGGCGCCGACGTAGGTCCCGCTGCGCGGCCACGGCGCCGTGTCTTCACCGGAGCGCGCGCCGCCGCCACCGGCGGCGACGAGCACCAGGAACGCGCTGACGGCGACGACGAAGCGAACGGCTGCGGCGCGAGGGATCACCGGTCGCGCGCTCCGGACGCGATCCACTGTTCGACGATCGCGAGCTCGAACGGCGCCAGCGGCGGCCGCGCGAGCGGCATCTGCGCGCCGACGCTCGGAACGCGCAGCCGCAGCTTCTGCGCCAGGAACGACGCCTGCGGGTCGCCGGGGACGATCATCGTCGGTGTCGCCGACTGTCCGGGCGTCGCGGCGAGTGCGACCGTGTCGACGCGATAGCTC
>JAEYTU010000410.1 GCA_023433825.1 Planctomycetota bacterium | reverse complement strand
CGGTAGGCGTCGACGGCGGCGCGCTGCGTCGCGGTGACGAGCTGGTCGACGAGCGGGTGCTCGGGGGCGAGGACGAGGAACGACGCGCCGAACAGCGTGTCGGGGCGGGTCGTGAAGACGCGGATCTTCGTCTGCGGCGCGCTGTCGACGGCGAAGTCGACCTCGGCGCCTTCACTGCGGCCGATCCACTCGCGCTGCATCGTCTTCAGCGACTCCGACCAGTCGAGTTCGTCGAGGTCGTTCAGCAGGCGCTCGGCGTAGTCGGTGATCCGCAGCATCCATTGCCGCAGCGGGACGCGCGTGCACGGGTGGTCGCCGCGTTCGCTGCGGCCGTCGACGACCTCATCGTTGGCGAGCACCGTGCCGAGTGCCTCGCACCACCAGACCGGCGCCTCGCTCATGAACGCGAGCCCGCGCTCGTGCAGCCGCGCGAAGATCCACTGCGTCCAGCGATAGAAGGCCGGGTCGGCCGTGCTGATCTCGCGATCCCAGTCGTAGCTGAACCCGAGCGCCTTCAACTGGCGGCGGAAGTTGTCGCAGTTCTCGCGCGTGGTCTCGGCCGGGTGGCGGCCCTTCTGGATCGCGTACTGCTCGGCCGGCAGCCCGAACGCGTCCCACCCCATCGGGTGCAGGACGTTGCGACCCTTCATCCGGTGATAGCGCGCCGTGATGTCGGTCGCCGTGTATCCCTCCGGGTGGCCGACGTGCAGGCCTGCGCCGGACGGGTACGGGAACATGTCGAGCACGTAGAACTTCGGCTTCGTCGCGTCGAAGTCGGCATCGCCGGGGTTCGGCGTGCGGAATGTCTGGTGCTCCTCCCAGTGCCGCTGCCAGCGCGGTTCGATCGATGCGGGGTCGTAGGTCTGCTTGGCCATCGTGTGCGCGGGTTTCGGGGGCGGGGAGTATGCCGGCGGGGGTGGACTTCGACATCTCGACAATCGCCGTCTCGCGGAACGGCGGCGATCACGACGCGAGGCGGGAGACCACGCTCATGCGCGACGACTCCGGCGACTCGTTCGAACGCTCGAGCGCCCCACGCGCGAACACACGACCTACTCGAGCGCGTTCGGGCGATCGACGGTCAGCGCGGCCACCGGATCGTCTGGGTTGCGCCGGCGCGGGATCGGACGTTCCACAGCACGTCGTCGCCAAAAGACGCGTCGAGCACAGTCCCATCCGATTTGCCTTCCTTGACCGTCGTTCGGACACCGTCACCAGTCGCATTCACGTCGAAGCTCCATTGCGCCTCGCCGGGACCGCGCAAGGACAGAGCGGCCGCGTCCGGGTCCGCGGCCCAACGCACCAGACCGCCTTCCTTCTGGCGCAGTTCGAAGGTCGAGGACTTGTCGGCGCGAAGTTCGACGGTGCCACCGTCACCAGACTGCATCTCGAGCGCAGCGCCTCCGTCGCGCCGCGATCCGAACCCGATGATCGCGCGCGGCGCGCGCTGGTCGCTCCCGTCGTGGTCGAAGAGCGAGAGTCCGGCGGCTCCACGCCCTGCTCCAACGGTCGCGAGCGGCCGCAGCTTTCGGTCGGCGATGCTCAGACCCGCGCCGCGGTCCGAGTCGACGGACAGACTGGCGCCGCCACCAGTTCCGTTCAGCGTGACATGCGCGTCTCCCGTACTGCCATTCACTGACATCTGCGCACGTGTGGCGGCGCCGGACGCCAACTCCAGCAGGCCGGTTTCCTTTCGCGATCGCAGCCGGATCGCGGCTTCTCCCGGTCCGCCGAGCATCAACTCTGCGGCTTCCCGATTCGCCTTGACGCCGAACAGCGGTGCGCCGTCGTCGCGCGCCAAGAACAGCGATCCGTCCAGCCCAATCGTCATCAACGGATGCGAGGACGTCTGTCCGGCGGCGTCGATGCTCGCGATACAGAGGTAGCGCCCATCCTTCGACAACTTGAGAACGACGCCGGACTTCCCGTCTCCGTCACTGACGATCAACTGCTTGGTGACGACCTCGTCCTGCGTCCAATGGTGGACGAGGTTCCAACACGACCCACCGCCGATCGCCCCCAGCGCCAGCATCGCAATCGAGTGTTTCATCAGCTCGTTCTTCATCGTTTGCCCTCGTCGTCGGGAAGTGTGGAGATCGCTTCGATGCCCGCCGCACCTTCGGTCAGAGTGCCGAGCAACATGCCGGGCACTGCAGTGACTGCCATCCACTGCGCGTCCGGGCTTCTGGACGCGGAGGCGCCGGCTTCGCGCGCATTCGCCACGATCTGTGCCGCGCGGCCGTTGCGGGAGACCGCCGCGACGCGCGTGAGCGACGGTTGCGCATACGCGTGCAACGCACTGGAACCGCACGCGACGCGTAGTCGCGGGTGAGCGCTCGGCCCCGGTGCGGACTCCAGCGCGATTCTGGAGTCGCGGGACTTCAGATCGAACGTTGCTCCCGAGTCTGCATGGACGCCCAACTGGAGCTCCGAGTGACTGGCGCCGCGGGTCGATGCGCTCACGAACGTTCCTCCCGTCGCCGCACGCGCCAAGACGACCGCGTCCGTGCCGGCGAGCCATGCCGCGTCGACGGCGTCCCGAGTCACTCGCATCCGGGCTTCCATCGTGTCGCGTACCGAGCTCGAGACTCGCGCCTCGCCCCCGGCGCCGATCAGGATCTCACTCTTCTGCTCACTGGTTCCGACAGAGACGACCGCGCTGCCGTCCGCGTGGCACTCCATGGAGACGGCGGCGGAAGTCGGCGCGGCGTCGCCTCGAAGCTCGAACGTGGAGGCGCGTTCGACGGAGGAGGAGACGTCGAGGACCGGCAGCGAACGCCCTTCCGCGAAGAGCTGCAGAGCGCCGGGACCCGCCGCGAGCAATCCGCGGCTCGAACGTTCGTCGACGAAACGGATCGATTGGTCGGAACTGGCGATCCGCAGCGCTGGCGTGCCTGCCGAGTCCACGAACACGAGTCGCTTGACGGTCAGGCTGTCTGACGAGATCCGGCGGGACGTCGCACTGGCGACGTTCACGACGATCGCCGCGCAACAAAGCGTCACGAGGGATCGAAGAGCGATTCTGGGAGTCATGGAGCACCTCCAATCACGCGATGAAACGTCACGATGCCGCGGACCGACTCGCGTGGTCCTCATCCCCGTCGAGCTGGCATTGCTGCACCACTTTCCTGGTGTAGCCGCGATGGAAGGACGGGCAACCCCGGCTCCGGCGCTCGGACTGGGTCACGCCGGCGTGTCCGCAACAAGGCGACGCAGCGAGTCGGTGTCGATGTCGGCGCGAATCCCGAGCGAGTCGGCGAGGGCGAGCATCTGCGTGTGCGCGACACGCGGAATCGGCTGGCGCCGTTCGAGAAGGATCGCCCACAGCGACTCGATGGCGAGCGCGTACTCGGCGTGCGTCAGGATCTCGGCGATCTCCTCACGTTCGTCGGTCTGGAGCGTTCCGGTCAGGGTGTCGAGGAGCAGCGTGAACTGCGCGGAGAGATGCGGGTCGGCGGCGCGTAACATGGAATGCACGAATCTAATCGGGGCCGCCCGTTTCGCCGACTATTGCTCCGTCGAACCAACGGGTTGCTCGGTTCCCCACCAAGGCGAGACCGAAAACGGTCGCCAGCTACTCCACCCCGACAAAACCACGAAGACATTTCCACGAGCGGAAAATACATGTAACGCGCTCGAACGGGTTGAATCGTGTAGTTGGAGGATACCGTAGACAACCACGTATCAACCGCCAAATAATAACCTGAGACCTGTAAAGATCGTGCTCGCTATAACTATTCCAGCCGTCAGCCATTTTAGTCTGAGTTCGAGGACGGCTCTTCGTTCGCTCGCGGCGCGAAGTTGATCCTCCCGAGATCGCTGGAAGGCTGTTAGGTGCCACCTAGCAAGCGCGCTCAGAATTTCTTCCGGAAGACCCTTCACTCCTATGCGAGGTCCTATGGGCAGCTTGCTATCAACCCATGCGTGCAGAGTCAACTCGTCGAGCTTCTGAAATAGTGGTGCGACTTTCCTAATTGCCTCGGACTCCGCCGGTGTCCGAGAAGCTGCCGCCGCTGCCTCATAAACAACATCGTTTGCTAGATAACCACGCCAGAGCGTCTGCTCAAACACAGGTTCGGCGACTATCGTAAGCGCGCGATACGTCCCCAACAGGTATCCTGCCCACGCAGCCCGTGATGCACTGCCCTCCTCAACCGCTTCCCCAACCTCATGACTGAATGCGCCCATGGCGGAGGCATACATCTCTCGCGACCGAGGGTGATCCTTAATCGTTTTGGTAATGGCTGCCTCATCGTCTTTGCTGTGGATGTTGAGCCCTTTCAGGAGGGGCGACTTTCCAAGGATCTCGTCCGCGTTTACAGACAAGTCGGCTGCAAATGAGGCGATTGCATCCGCGGATTCAGGTCTTGGCGTTAAGAAGAGCTGATGGATCAGCAACGACAGACCGGGACGGAATAGCTTTCCTCGGGCCCCGGGTATCAACGATAGTTTGATATATCCATCTGGGATAGTGAGTCGCTCACCTTGATCGACCCTAATGCCGCTCTCTCCTGGCTGCCGCAAGTAATATGACATTCGACCACAACTATCACACTTCGACGATAGATGCGGGACGGCCAGCGGAACCAGACTCTTGGCACACTGCGGACAGAAGCGGTGGGGAAGATCCTCGGGTTTCACAGTGACCTCATATTCCGAAAAACCGCGCCAGGAATGCGTCGCCTTGTGCTCCACACGCTCTCACACGAACACCTGCGCGACACCAACTCCAACACCAACAGCCGGCAGATCCGCAACCGGGCAACTTCGTTCTCATTGCCAGCGTTTCCGGGAAGGTTCCCACGCAACTAATCCGCGCTCAACGGCGGCACCAGCCAACGATTCGCGACGCCGAACGCGCCGGGTATGGCCGCCTGACCATTGCGACGGCGACGGCCCAGACCCTCGGTTCGGACACGTCATCGTGATCGCCGGGAGAAACCGCGCCATCGCGGCGCGCATCGCAGTTTTGTCCGGCCGGCACTCAGCCGCGCGCGGGCCAACGACCGAGCGCCGCCGCGACGACGGCCTCGTCGTGAAACGGCAAACTTGTCCCGAGCCTGTGTGCCATCGACCCCAGGTGCGGCGATTGGCGCTCGCGTCGGGGCGGCGAGAGGGCTCGGGACGGAGGCCCTCGCTGCCGGTCGAGGAGCAGAGCGACGTGCTCGGAGATCTGGTGTCGGCGGCAGCGGACATGCGGTGCGGGAGCGTAGGACGTTGGCGCACCAAACGACTCGGCTTGCGTGAGTTCACCGACCCAAGGCCAACAGCGATCGCGCGAGCCGCTGCACGCGGCCGTCGGCTCGCTCCGCGAGCGAACGAAGCTCCGCCTCGAACTGCGATACGTATTCGACGCGCAGCGCCAGCGTCTCGACGCAGTCGCGCACCCTTGGGTCCAACGGGACGCAATCGGCCAAGCACGACCGGAGATAGGGGATCGCGATCTCGAACGTCCCGGCGCAGCTTCGCAGCGCGGCGTGGGCTTGCGCCCGTTCGACAGCGTCGCCGTTGCACGCGACGTATGCCCATGCCTTGACGGCCGCCGGCGAGCCCGGGAACAGCCGGCAAATGGCATCCGCGATCCACAGGCACCGCGCCCCGCTGGCGTTCTCGACGCCCTTGCGCCCGAATCGAACCAATGCAGCATCGAGCGCGGTCAACGCCTCGTCGGAGGCGACGCCGCGTTTCACGAGCAGTCTCGCGGCGACTCCGGCGGCTTCCGCGGTCTTGCATCGATGAAGTACGCCGACGAACAACCCGAGCGGCGCCTCCGGCGACAAGCCCATCAACTCCAGCGTGACGGCGTTGACGTGTGCCCACAGTGCGCGGAAGTCCTGCGAGATCTCGTCGGCTCGCATTCGCTGGATCCGCGTCGCACCGGGATCGGCACGTTTCGCACCTGCTCCGAGTGCCTGCGAGATCTCGAGCAGGATCCGTAGGTCACGAAAGACTTCGATCGAACAGTCCGCGGCGAATGCCTTGACGTCGTCGACGACGCTATCCGGCAGCGGAGCGAGCTCGCCGAGCTCACGCACCAGCATCCGCACTTGCTCGACGTCGGCGGACCGCATCGCCGTCGCGACGTCCTCCGCACGCAGTCGGCCGCTCCGTCGAAGGCCGGTCAGCACGAGACTCATCTCGTCGGCCGGGAGTTTCAGCAGCGGTTCCAACGCGACCTGCTGCGCCGCGACCTCGCGCAACGGCACGGTGGACACCGCGACAACCAGCACGAGAACGAACGTCAGGATCCGCGCGATCGTCGCCATGGACACGTCACCTCGTGGCCCTCCCACCGATCGCACCCGTCAGCAGCCATTCGCCGAACCATCGGCGCAGGTCGGCGACGTCGAACGGACGCGGGGTCGGGAACGACCCGGCAGGATCGTCCCGCAGC
The DNA here is from genome assembly GCA_023433825.1 of Planctomycetota bacterium. Classification (GTDB taxonomy): domain Bacteria; phylum Planctomycetota; class UBA1135; order UBA1135; family UBA2386; genus JAEYTU01. Next base: position 1,596 of record JAEYTU010000410.1, on the reverse strand, counting down.
GTCCACGCGACTCCCGCCGCGCCCGGTGCGCTGCGTTGCATCCACTCGGTGGCGGCGAATGCGACGGCCTCGCGCCACGCCTGCGCACCGACGACAGCGGCGACGAACTCGGGCGAGCTGCCGATCGCGACCGTCGTCGCACCGACGTGCCACCAGACGATGTCGGTCGCCTCGTCCGGCAAATGCGCCAGCCCTTGCATCTCGACGCCGTCGATGTCCTGCCCGAAATGCACGCCGAACGGGACTTTGACCAGCGTTCGCCTGACGTCGGCGACCAGGCTCTCCAGCTTGCCGAGCCCACGAACTCGCCGATGACACAGCGCCCATTCGTCCCGCGTCGCAGTCACGCAGACGACGCCGATGGGTGCGATCTCGGCGTCGAGCGCCGCCGACACGTCCGCGAGCGTCCAGTTCAGGTCCTTCATCCGGTCCCCGAGCACCAACTCGGCAAGGTTGAATTCGACGCTCTGCAGATGCCCGATCCACGAAGACGCGCCGCCCGCGAGCACGCCGACCGCCGAAACCCCGGTCGGCGCGCGCTCCGACAGCGACGCGAACTCGTCGTCGCGTTCGGCCGTCGACGCACAGCCGAGCAGCAGCGCGCAGCACGCGATCCACACCGCCCCGCGTCGACACCCGCGCGCTCTCACACCGTCACCTCCGCAACGCCATCTCCAACACGAGCAGCCGCCACACCCGCGACCCGGGCAACTCCTTCCCCTCCGCCAGCATTCCCTGCAAGGCCCCGCGCTCGAGGAACCCCCGTTCGACGGCCGCCCCACCCAGCAACTCGCGCCGCGCGAACGCGCCGAGATCGCCGCCGAACCACTGCGACAGCGGCGGCCCGAACCCGCGCTTCGGGCGCGTCATCGTGATCGCCGGCAGGAACGGCGCCATCGCGTCGCGCAGGAGCCCCTTCGTCCGGCCGCCGCTCAGCCGCACGCGCGCCGACCACCGGAACGCCGCCGCGACGACGTCCTCGTCGAGGAACGGCACGCGCACTTCGAGCCCATGCGCCATCGACGCGCGGTCGACCTTCGTCAGGTGGTAGTCGGCGAGATGCGTGTCCAGCTCGGCCAGCAACAGCCGACTGAACGGCGGGAACGCGCGGTACCGCTCCGCCGCGCACCACAGCGGGTCCTGCGCGCGCGGCAACTCCAGCGCCGGACGCAACGCCGGCCCGTACAACCCGCGCGCCTCGCGCGCCGACACGTCCTCCAGCAGCCGCACCCACTCCGCATCGACGCGCGGATCGTCGCCGCGCCAGCGCGACGGATCGCGCGTCGCACGGACGACGCGATTCAGCACGCGATGGAACGGCCGCAGGAACGCCGGCCGCCCGAGCACCGACAGCGCGCGATACGTGCGCCCATACCCACCGAACAACTCGTCGCTGCCGTCGCCGGACAGGACGACCTTCGCGTCGATCGCCGCGGCGCGGCACAGGACCCAGGTCGGCAACAACGACGGATCGCCGAACGGCTCGTCGAGATGCGCGAGAACGTCACGCGCGACGTCGCCGGCCTCGGCGCCGGCCATGACGCGCTCCGTGTGCACGGTGCCGAGGTGATCGGCGACGGCCTTCGCGAACTCGCG